>JAYTEZ010000180.1:0-2069 GCA_043734805.1 Microbacteriaceae bacterium | reverse complement strand
ACGACGGGCGCGCCGAGCATCTCGCGCAGGATGCTGCTCGCATCGAGGGCGTCCAGCGCTGTTGCGAGCGTGGTTGGCAGCACCTCGGCCGCCTCATTGTCGTAGGCCCAGCCCTCGGCGCTTGCCGGCACCGGCAGCTGCCGCTCGAGTCCGTCGAGGCCCGCGGCAAGTATCGCGGCGATCATCAGGTACGGGTTTGCCGCTCCGTCTCCCACGCGCACCTCCAGCCGCGTGCCCGCACCGCGCTCCGGCGGCACCCGCAGCATGGCGCTGCGGTTGTCGTGACCCCAGTTGGCTCTATAGGGCGCGAGGGTGTCGGGGCCGAGGCGTTTGTAGGCGTTGACGGTGGGGTTTGTGAGGGCGACGAGCGCCGGTGCGTTCTCCAGGATGCCGGCGATCATCTGGTTGGCGGTGGCGGTGAGTTCGCCATTCGGCTCCGACATCAGGTTGGCTCCCGCGGCATCCAGTACTGACAGGTGCAGGTGAAAGCCGCTGCCGCCCTCGTCGGTCCAGGGCTTGCCGAGGAAGGTGGCGAGGTTACCCGCGCGCGCGACGATGTCCTTGACCGCGGTCTTGAATATGAAAGTGCGGTCGGCTGCTCGCAGCGCCTCGCCGTGCCAGAGATTGATCTCATACTGCGACGGGCTGAACTCGTGATTGCCTGCAAAGACGCCGATTTCCATCTGGTCGAGCATCCGGAGCAGGTGCAGGAAGGTGCCTTTCGGGTCGACCCAGGCGCCGGTGGTATAGACGCGACCGGTGCGAGCGATGGCGCGCTGCCAGTCGCCGCCCTCACCACGTTCGGCGATGTAGAACTCGAGTTCGGGTCCGATGACGGGCGTGAGGCCGCGCGAGGCGTACATGTCGATCACGCGCTTCAGCACGGACCGTGGAGCGAGTTCGCTCGCCGACCCGTCCGGGTTGAAGGCGTCGGCGATCACGAGGGCCACCCCCGGTTCCCACGGCATCATCGTGAGGGTGGATGCGTCGATCCGGGTGACCAGGTCGGGGAGCCCGTTCGACATGATGTCGTTCGCGTCGAGCACGCCGCCCTGGGTGGTGGTCACCCAGACGCCCTGGCAGAAGGTCGGGCCACTGGTGGCCGTGCGTTCGAGCTGGCTGACCAGCAGGTCCTTGGATCGCGTAATACCGAGGATGTCCGCATAAATGAGCCGAAGGACATCAATGTCCCGAACTCTCAGTTCTGAAAGAAGAGCAACTACGTCGGTACCCATTTGTCCTCCGTGAATAAATCGTTCGGCCCTGAACGATTAGTGCGATACTAAGGCAAAATCGGGTGAACGTCGTCATCCCGAGCAATCCGGAACCGAGGTAAGTCCGTGAAAGCACTGTTCGTGCAGCATGACCATGTGAGCCCGGTCGGCCCCGTCGCCGACCGGCTGAGGCAGCGCGGCTTCGAGGTCGACGAGATTGTGGTGGTGGATGCCGCGAACTTCGGCACCCCCAACGTGACGTTCGAGTTTCCGCCCGTCGACGACTACGACCTCGTCGTTCCCATGGGTGCTCCGTGGGGGGCATGGGACGACGCCCGCATCGGCCAGTGGCTGTTGCCGGAGCTCGCCTGGCTGCGGGCCGCCATCGACCGGGACGTGCCGGTGCTCGGCATCTGTTTCGGCGGCCAGCTCATGTCCCGGGCGCTCGGCGGCGCGGTGGGGCCGGCCGGTAAGCCGGAGATCGGCTGGACGGCCATCCACACCGACGACCCAGCGCTGGTGCCCAGCGGGCCGTGGTTCGAATTTCACTACGATAGCTGGACCGTTCCACCGGGCGCGGTAGAGATCGCACGCAACGCCGCCTCCTCGCAGGCCTTCGTCTTTGGCCGCAGCCTCGCCGTGCAGTTCCACCCGGAGCTCACCGCAGACATGCTCGATGGCTGGCTCCGAGAGGGCGGCAGGCACAAGGTCATTGCCGATGGCCAGGATCCGGATCTGCTGCTCGCGCACACCCGTGCGGAAGAGCCCGCGGCGAACGCGCGCACCGTTGCGCTCGTCGACTCGTTCCTTGAACGGATCGCCGGACTGTCGCCGCGAGCCAAGCGGCGGGCCTAG
>JAYTEZ010000179.1:0-3240 GCA_043734805.1 Microbacteriaceae bacterium | reverse complement strand
ATTTGTCCCTCGCGCGCGCTCAGTGAGCCGAGTCGAGGGTCGTCGATTCGATCGCTCTGCATTCGCTTCACCACCCTCTGGCTGAGGGCCGGGTCCAGGAGAGATTGCCCAGCGGCAACGCTGCGGAGCGACTCGATCAGACCACTGCCTCTCACATCCTTGAGGACGTAACCGGATGCGCCAGCCAGAACCGCAGCGGATAACGCGTCGTCGTCGTCGTAGCCGGTCAGGATGAGGCAGCGCACCCCGGGGTCGTCGGAGCGCACGTCGCGACACACGTCGATACCGCTGCCATCCGGAAGTCTCACGTCGAGCAAAGCCACATCCGGTCGGGTCGCCGCGATGCGAGCGCGGGCCTGGGCGGCAGTTCCCGCCTCGCCGACGACTTCCATGTCCGGTTCGGCAGTGATGAGTTCCGCGATGCCACGGCGCACGATCTCGTGGTCATCCACAAGAAATATTCGAATCATGGCGCCGTGGCCTCGTCGCCGTTCTCCGATTCGAAGGGGACACGCCAGCGCAGCTTCGTTCCGTGGGGACCCGAATCGAAGGAGAAGGTCCCGCCGCGGCGCACCGCCCGCTCTTCGAGGTTTGCCAGCCCACTTCGTCGCGAATCCCCTGATGTTCCACTACCGTCATCGACGATTTCGAGCACCACGAAACCGTCAGCCGCGGTGAGCGCAACCGAGGTGTGCTCGGCGGCCGCGTGCTTCGCCGCGTTCGTGAGCGCTTCGCGAGTCACAGCCACGACATCGGAAGCGAGCTCTCCCGTCACGACGAGATCGACCGGGCCGGAGAAGCCAACGTTTGGCGTTCTCGCAAGCGCCGGAGCCAACTCATTTGCCAGGTCGATGATCCAATGACGCACAGTGTCCCGCCGATCCCTTCTACCGGATGACAGCGCGAAGATCGCCGTGCGAATCTGCGTGATGGCGACATCCAGATTGGTCACAGCGCCCAGGATTCGCTCGGCTTCCGGCGACGGCGAGAGAGCTCCAGCGACGCTTTGCAGTTCAAGCCCGGTACCGAAGAGTTGCTGGATCACGTGGTCATGCAGGTCACGCGCAATGCGCCCTCGGTCCTCAAGGAGGAGCATGCGTTGGTGCCCCGCTCGAGCTTTCGCGAGTTCCAGCGCGACGCTCGCCTGGCCGGCGAAATCAGCGGCCATCTCGAGGTCGGCCGGTGAGAACCGGGATCCACCGTGCAGTCGAGCGACAAGCAACACGCCCTCGGCGTTTCCGGCTGCGATGAGCGGCACGGCCATCGACGGTCCGAGCCGACGGTTACCGCTCAGAACGATCTCGCTTCCGGTGCCATCGTTGACGAGTCGCGGTTGTTTACCTTCCAGCACGCTACCGGCAATCGAGTCCGTCAGCGCGATGAACTTTCCCTCCATCGTTTCGCCGTCGACCCCGCGCGCCGTTCCCACGAGGAGCCGAACCGGGTCATCCGTCGGCAACACGACCCACACGACATCGGCTTCGGCAAGCAGTAGTACTCGGCCCGCGAGCAAAGAGAGCGAGTCGCTCTGCTCGGCCGAAAGCAGGGCTGCGGTGATTTCTGCCGACGCCGCAGACCAGGCCTGACGTCGCTGAGTTTCGGCGAACAGTCGCGCGTTGTCGATTGCGTATCCCGCCGTGGCAGCGAGAGCGGTCACGAGTTGTTCGTCTTCCGGGCTGAATTGGCCGGATGACTGGTTGCTCAGGTAGAGGTTGCCGAAGACCTCGTCACGCACCCGCACCGGCACACCAAGAAAGCTGTCCATCGTTGGATGAGCGGCGGGGAAACCGGCAGATCGAGGGTCTTCCGACAAGTGGCGAAGCCGGATCGGTCGAGGGTCATCGATGAGGGCACCGAGAAGGCCGTGGCCTTCCGGCAGGTGACCTATCGCCATGATTTCACTCGGAGACATGCCGACGTTGATGAACTGCTCGAGACCGCCTTGCGGGGAAATCACTCCGAGCGCCCCGTATTTCGCGCCAACGAGTTCAACAGCCGCTTCGACGATTCGTTCAAGCACGATCGGAAGCTCGAGGTGTTCGACAACCGCCTGGTTTGCCTTGAGGAGCGCCCGCAGGCGACCCTGGGTGGCAAGCACATCGCCGGCTCGTTCGACGAGTTCGCTCAGCGCCCGATCCAGTTCCCCACGCGGCTGGTCGGGAAAGGTCAAAAAGTCATCGGGTTTCGACACTGTTTCCCCTTGGCTTGGTGAGTTCCGAAACGCGGCCGCCCTGGTTAGGTGCTCGTAGGGCGAGTGTAATCCCTCACTCTGGCCAGTCCGTTTATCGCCGAGGCAGCCAGGGGACGAAAGAAGCAGGGGACCTTTGGCCCTGTTGTCCGCCCATCTCGATGATCAGGCTGAGATAGCCGATGCACGGCAAGGAGCCTCAGACATGAAAAACACTATTTTGGTCGGAATCGACGGCTCCTTGCCGAGTCGCGCCGCGCTCGTCTGGAGCGTCACACGAGCGGCCGCCACGGGTGCCGAGCTGTTTCTCGTCCATGTCATCGACGACGAATGGGGAACCGTCAGCCACCAGATGGTCGAGGAGATTCACCGGGCCGCGTCGGAGTTGATTGATGCGGAGTCCGACTTTGCGCGATCGCTCGCTCCCACCGTTCCGGTTCGCTCAGAAATACTGCGGGGCGACCCGATGATAGAACTTGCCGCGGTGTCAGCGGGAGCCGAGCTGGTGGTGGTCGGAACGCACAAGACCGGCTTTCTTTACGGCAAGGCCTTTGGTTCACGAAGCCTTCAACTGGCATCGACCGCCCACTCTCCCGTCGCCATAATTCCCGAGCGGTCGCTCAGCACTCGACACGGGATCGTAGTCGGGGTTGACGATTCGTCCGCCGGCCGGGCGGCTGTCCGATTCGCTGCGGCCGAGGCCGAAAGGACGAACCAGGAACTCACCCTCGTGCGGGCGTGGCAACTTCCCGCTCTACAGGCCGAGAAGAACGCACTCACCGTCGCCCACGAACTGCAGGTCCATGATGCTGCGGAACGGATGATGGCTACCGCCCTCTCACTCGCGAAAGAAAAAAACGCCACTCTTGTCGTTCGCTCCAGAAGTATTCGACGCAAACCGGCCGAAGCCCTTCTCGACGCCTCGGCGTCCGCCGACCTTCTCGTCATTGGGAGTTCGCGCAGGCACGGACGGGAGCAGGCAGCGTTGGGGCCGGTGAGCCACGACGTGCTGATCAATCTTGGTGGGCCGACGCTCGTGGTGCACGGCGAGG
>JAYTEZ010000178.1:0-3836 GCA_043734805.1 Microbacteriaceae bacterium | reverse complement strand
TCAGGGGACCCAGTGTCACCGGGGTGCGTTGCGTATTCTTCGATGATCACCTTTTTGACGTCTTGTTCAAGTGCCATGTTTGGGATCCCCTCTCTTAGTGCTCGTTGCGCGGTGCCAGTAACCTAATGTTGTGGCTCTCTTTATCCGCGGCCGTTAGACGGCAACCTTGTGAGTTTAGCAGAGAGCTGGCTACTCGAGTCCGAGTTCGTAAGTCACAGCTCGCCCCGGAAGGCACGGTGTTGAAGAGAAGCGAAGAGTTCGTCGAGCCTGTCGAGGTGGGCTGCATTCTGACCAGTCAGCGCCTCGACCGCACGGGACGACGCAACGTACTCCGCTTGCAAATGGATTGGGGGCACAACCAGCTCGATCGCTCTCAGCTTCTCACTGGTCAGATGAGCGACGCTGGCCGACGAGAAGCTGTCCGCGAGATGACCACCTTCGACCAAGAATTTCATGGTGTGAACAAAAACCTCCGGGACCATCACGGCGGGGTCGAGCGTCACCCGATGCAATCCCTTATGGAAGTAGACCTCCTCGATTTGCCCCTGCCAGATCGCGCATCGACCGGGTTGACCTCCCTCGCATACCATCACATCACCCGGCTGAACCGCGAATTCACTTTGTTCGGCTTCGGTGAAATCCATCTCGACTAAGGATTGCAATTCGCAGCGCATCCAGTGGACGTTTGTGTTCCGCAGGTACGGCTTGCGGTTCTCTCCAGCCACCCGACCCGAATCCGGCATCTTGCCGAGACGCGTCTCTGCTATCTCGTCAACGCGCAACTTCGGCCATCGCCCTGCGCTGGTGCCGGGATCTCCCAGGACGTGGATGAAGATCGAGTCGGCGAGTTCCTCGAGGAGTGCGAGGGCGCGGCGGCGCTTGGCGCGGAGCTCGTCTGCCTGGTCGAGGATGTCTGCGATTCGGCGCTGCTCGGGAAGATGAGGAAGAGGGATCTCGGAAGACTTCACGATCGCATCCGACACTGCGGGAAGGCTGGCGCCCGTGGCGAGCCGGGTCATTTCAGCGACGAATGGCGGGCTCCTCACCCAATTGAGCAAATACCGCTCGTCCAAAACTCCTGGCTTCGGTCTGAGTACGCAAAATCCGGTCGAGGCTATGGCACCGTCCAGAGCGGGCGTAACAGCCGCTACGCCATTGAGGTTGGGACGAACCGTGGAGACCAGGACATCACCGCTTCGTACTCGCTGCCTGGCCCGGCCCGGTGCGTCGGCCAAGAGAAGTCGTTTCGTCGCCGTTACTTCTCTCGATCTCGCGTCCACGGATCCGAGATCGATGTAGGTGAAGTCTTCGATGCTTCGGTCAGGGCCGGAGTTCTCGACCTGCTCAGTCAGGTCGGCAAGCGAAGGATTGACCGGGCTCATTGCGAAGAGTCCAATGAGCGCGCCAGGGCGGCCGCGGCCTGCTGAATCTGCAGCTCAAGCCGAGCGATGTCGATGAGAATGTCGTTCGGCGCTCGATGCGAGACTCGCTCCGTCATAACGGCTTTGTAGCGGTTGAGGCTGAGATCGTAGCCTTGCGCCGCAATCTCGGATTTCGGGACGAGGAAGGACTGGGCGGTCCTGGGGCGGGAGAGTTCTGGCCAATCGGCGGGGGTCTCGACACGCTCGCCAGCGCTCGCTACTCGACCGGCAGGGCGGGATTGCCAGCGAGTCACGACGTCAGGGAGGTCGTTCGCCTCCGTCGGGGTGCGCTTGTCGTCGAGGGTGAAACCGTCGGCCTGCACGTCGTAGAACCAGACGTTGTCGGTGCCGCCGGAACTGGTTTTGATGAAGAAAAGGATCGCGGTAGGGACGCTGGTGTATGGCTTGAAGGTGCCGTTCGGGAGCTTCACCACCGCCTCGAGCCTGTGGTCTTCCACGAGCATCCGCCTCAGGTCTTTGTGAGCCTTCGAGGAGCCGAAGAGCACGGCTTCGGGGACGATGACAGCGGCGCGTCCTCCGTTCGCGAGCAGGCGCAGGACGAGCGCGAGATAGAGCAGCTCGGTCTTCCTGGTCTTGGCCACCTGAAGCAGATCTTTCGCGGTGGTCTCGTCGTTCAGGCTGCCAGCGAACGGCGGATTCGCGAGCACGAGCGTGTACGATCCGGTGTCGTCGGCGTGCTCCTCCGCGAGGGAGTCGCGGCGTTCGATGGTGGTGTTCTCCATGCCATGCAACTGCAGGTTCATGCTGCCGATGCGTGACATCGACGCGTCGGAGTCGAAGCCGGTGAGCGCCGTGGGGTTGAAGCCGTCACGCCTCCCGGCATCGGCCCCGATCTCCTTGTCATGCTCGCGCAGATACTCCCCCGCCGCGACCAGGAAGCCGGCCGTGCCCGCAGCCGGGTCGATGATGCGGTCCTGGGGGGTCGGCGCAGTCATGTCGACCATCAGCCTGACGATGTGGCGCGCGGTGCGGAACTGCCCGTTCTGACCGGATGTCGCCAACTTGCCCAGCATGTACTCGTAGATGTCGCCCGTGGTGTCGCGGTCATCCATCGGGATGTCGTCGATCAGGTCGACGACCTTCGACAGGAGCGAGGGGGTCGGGATGGTGAAACGCGCGTCCTTCATGTTGGGCGCGATACTCGGCCGGGCTTCGCCCAGATTCCGGATGAACGGGAACACGTTCTGGTCGATGACCTCATACATGTCCTGCGCCGGGAAGTTCGTGAACTGCGACCACCTGAGGTCGTTGTACGGGCGCGGGCGGCGGGCGGTGTCATCCTTCCCTCGCGGGAACACCGGATTCTCGATCGGCTCGCCAAGAGTGCTCGCCGTGTTCTCCGCGAGAGTGTGCAGTTCGTCGAGGCGCTTGATGAAGAGGAGATACGAGATCTGCTCGATCACTTCGAACGGATTGGCGATGCCGCCCAACCGGAACGCGTTCCAGACCTTATCGACCTGGGATTTGAGTTCACCTGTAACCATCGAGTTGTTTCCCTTGTTGTCGCGGTTCTGCTGCGCCGCGAACCGCTGGCCAGAGTGAATCCGAGTCTTGCATACGGCACCACCTCGGCAAAACCCGCGCCACTAACAGGAATCGGCCCTGTCGTGGAGTGATCCGACGGACGCTCCGCCGGCGGAGTGCTCAGGACGTGCTGCGCAGGATGAAGCGGGACGCCGCATCCGGCTGGTCCCAGTGTGGGAAGTGACCGCAGTCGTTGAACCACCGGAGGGTCGCTGACGGGAACTTGTCGAGAGCCCTGGCCGCCTGGGACCGCACGGTCACGCGGTCGTACACTCCCCATCCGATCGTCACGCGCCCGGGGGTCTTGTCAGCGCCGGCCTGGTCGGGGCCGTGCGCGAGAGCGTCGAGCTCATCGTCGAGGGTCGTGGCGATGGCGAAGCTGCGCATCTCCGCCAGCACGAGGGCCGGGTCAAGCCGCCACGGGTGGGCGCTGAACTGGGCCATGAGCAGGGTTCGTCCGATGGGCGAGGCGGTGATCGCAGGCATCCACGGCTGGAGAGCGCGTACGAGTTTGACCGACAGGCCGACGGATGTTGCGAAGACTCGGCGCTCCCCCGCCTTCCAGAATCCGCCGGGATCGAGCGCCACGACATTGCCTCCGACGCCACGCCGGGCGAGCTCGAGCACCAATCGCGCTCCCATCGAGCTGCCAACCAGGTCGGCCGTTTCGAGACCTTCTGTCGTGAGAAAGCGCGTCACGTCATCCGCCAGTGAGGCGATTGTGACCGTGGCGCTCGGCTTGGTCTGCGCGGCGGTCGTGCCGTGGCCCGGGAGGTCGACGGCGATCACGTCGCGCTCCTCTGCCAACGCGGGCAGGATCGGAGCCCAGTTCAGCCAGCAGGAGCCGAGACCGTGGATGAGTACGAGCGG
>JAYTEZ010000177.1:0-4088 GCA_043734805.1 Microbacteriaceae bacterium | reverse complement strand
CCGGCGAGTAACGAATCCGGCGGGTGGCTCGACCCGCACACACCACGGTTCCCAGGCTGGAGTTCCGTGGACTTCGCCACCGAACCACAGCCCACTCGGTGACGAAAAACTGACGTCCCTCCAACCCATCCTTTGTCTCGGCGGCTACGAACAACAACTGCCGTAACTTCTGCCCGGGTCCGCGGTCGCCTGACCCTGCAGCGTCACGGTTGTGTCCCAACGTTTACCCATCGGCCGCGAGAAAACAGGAGAGTGCGTCATGACCTATAAAAAGTTTCTACAGCGGTGGCATCTCGGTGCCATCGTGTCAGTTGTGGCCGGCTTGGCCGCAGCCTCTCTGGCGTTGTCCACGGTGGCCTTCGCCGACGCTTCAGCTGTCCTGCCAGTCTCAAGCGCCAGGACACCGGCGTGGTCGAACGGCACGACCGTTACCGTGCAATACCCGCAGAATTTCTTCTGCGATACCAGCGTCGCGGCGTCCTCGCCGAGCGGGTGCGAGGTGGGCCAGGATTCCAACGTCGGTCCGGTTGCCAACGCGGACCGGTCCGTACTCTACGTTCTGGTTCCGTTGTTCGCGAATCCGAGCCCGGCTCCCATGTGCGGCGTCGCTAATTGCCCGAATCACCCGCTGACGATCGACCTGTCCCGGATTGCCGGTGCACTTGGCGTTACCCCTGACGCCGTCGCCAGCGTGCCACTCCCGGCACACAGCCACATCCTCGACGGTGCGGCCGGAGGATGGTGGGACGTCAAAATCGTCGCCGTCACGAATCAGGCGGCCTGGACGCAGCTCGCTGCTGGCAAGTCTCAAGCCACGATGAACACCTTGATCAATACGCCGGGCAGCGGTGTGCTGGGGCCGATCCCAACAAATCTCTACCTGTTCTTCAACGTCATCGGCAAATAATCATAATTCCGCCGGGTGGGGCAGGTTTGGTTCTGCTCCGCCCGGCGGATCCCATTCCTGCGGATCTCACGCTTTAAGGAAAAGACGATGACTACACAATTCCTTACTCCACTGGCTGGCAGCAGTAGGCATCGCCTCGACTTCCGGCCCAGGATTGCGCTAATTCTGGCCTCCATCAGCCTGGCCCTGGTCGCGGCCGGAGCATGGTTGCCCTGGTTGACTGTTTTCAACGGGCTCAACCCCATCCCGGGGTTCCAGCTCGACGGCGGGTATCTGGCCGGCGCCGCACTAGCTTCGGCGGGCCTGCTGGCCGTTGCGGCGCGCTACGGCGGTTCAGCGTTCCTGCGGACGCTGGCGATGGTCGGAGCCACTTTCGTGTTCGTCGATGCGCTCTTCAGCGCCTCGCGGATCTCGGCCTACGTTGCCGATCCGGGCCCCACCGCAGTGTTGGTGTCACCAACCGCCGGGAATGGACCGTTGGTGATGGCGGCTGGCGGCCTGGTTCTCATACTGGCCGCTGTTCTCACGCCCGCGCGTCGCAGCAGGTTGGAGATCGGGATGCGCATGCGGCTGGTTCTCGCGTCCGTGCTCTTTGTTGCCGGCTGGATCCACTTGATCCTCACGCCTGAACACCTGGCCGAGTCGATGCTGCTCGGACTCGGGTTCCTGATATTCGGGCTCATCCAGCTCCTGCTGGCAGCAGTCGTTATCCTTCGGCCGGAGTCTGGGGTGCTGTCCCTGGTTCTCACCGTCAACGTGGCCCTGATTGCCATCTATGCCTATGCGGTCATCGTCGGGCTGCCGGGGGATGGCGGGCACGGTTCTGAACACGCTGCGGGCCTGGTGATCGGTTCCGGTGAACCCATAAACATCAACGGCGCAACGGGACTGCTGTGCGAGCTGGCCGCGCTGACGCTCGCCGTCATGCTGATGCGTCACATCGGCAGAGCGTCGGCGATCAGCCCGGAGCCAACTCGAGTGCGAGCATAGGACGCGCACCCTCCTACCCTGCGCTGGCTGACCTAGCTGGCAGGACGCGGCACGGCAACACTGCCGGTGATCGCCTCGCCGCTCGAGCGACTCACGAAGCAGTAGTAGTCATGCTGACCGCTCGCCCACTCGGCGGCGGTCACCGCATAGGCCGCCTGGAGCTGGATGTCGTCGTACCCGCCAGCCACGGCGAGATTCATCACACCGGGTGCCGTGCAGAGCAGGTTGATCTGGGCCTGGAGCGCATCGATTCCGGGATAGTCGCCCCCGGCGGCCGGGGTCGATAACGGGGTCGAGACCGGTTTCTGCGATGGGCTGGCCGTCGATGGCACGGTGGGAGCAGCGGCTGTCACCGGGAATGTTCCACGGAAGACCATCTGGGCCGGATGCGCTGCTGCGCAGTCCACGACCGTGAAATTCTCCGCGAACGGCGACTGATACGGGTCGAGACACTCGCCACCGCGCAGCGCGTTCCACTTGTGAATTCCGGACGCGACCGGACCGGCTGGCAGTATCGAGGAAGACGGACTCGGGTTTGGCAGGGGAGACCTGGAGGCAACGACGGTCGGCGCGGGGCCGAGCAGGGCAGGCAGTTTCGTCCCGAGGACGAACAGCACCACCAGCGCGAGCGCGGCAAGAACGCCCCCGGCCACCCAGAACAGCACCTTCTGGCTCTGCGGCAGCGGCCCGCCAGTGGCCCGTTTCGGACCGACCTGGACACGGACGGTCGCACCGTCAACCGCGCCGTCATCCGGAACATTTTCGGACCGAAACAGGGTGGCCCCGATGAGCGGCTCACCCTCGTAGTCCTTGAACTGCGTTTCACCAAACAGGGCGTCGATGGGGGACGCCGCACCCGAATCTGCGCGCGCGGTCTGCCCAATGCCGAGGAGTTCGGTGGCGGGCGCTGCGTGCTCCGGCGGAGTGGTGGTCTCCCACGGGAGCACAACGATGGGTGGCTGGGCGCCATCATCGGGCGCCCCGGTAAGAGCGGCATCGAACGGCGAAGGTGAGTGAGCGGATGGTGCAACGGGCTCGCTCGGGTCGACTTCGTCCCTGTCATCCGTCATCACGACTCAACCAGCATCACGACTCAACTTTTGTCGTGCGGCACCCGTCATTTCGACAGCCCAAGGTCATCGAGACCAATCGCGGCGAGGTAGGGGTAGCCCGCGGCCTCGATTGCTTCGCGAGCTCCGGTGTCACGATCGACGACGACGGCGACGGCAACGACCTCAGCGCCAACCTTCTTGAGGGCCTCGATGGCCGCAAGGGGCGAGCCGCCCGTCGTCGACGTATCTTCGAGCACGATCACGCGCTTGCCTTCGAGATCCGGTCCCTCGACCTGTCGACCGCGGCCGTGGTCCTTCGGCTCCTTGCGCACGACGAAGGCGTCGTAGCTGAGACCTCGAGCGGCACCCTGGTGCAGGATTGCGGCGGCGATCGGATCCGCGCCCATCGTCATCCCCCCGACCGCGGCCACCTCGTGCACCCCGGCGATGAGGTCGAGCATTACCTCGCCGATGAGCGGAGCGACGCGGTGGTCAAGACTGACCTTGCGGAGGTCGACATAGTAGGTCGCCTGCTTGCCGCTCGACAGGATGAAGTCCCCGTGAAACACGGCGCTCGCAGAAATATGGTCAATGAGTTGCCGCCGCGCATCCGTCACGAAACTCATTTTAGGGCAGACGCCGCCGTTTAGCCGCCGTGGCCTGCCAGCGGGCCGATCAACCGCCTCCCCGCTCCCTGGGCCGACCGCACCAGCGACGCACGCTCCGGCACCGCGAACGACCTACTAGCGTTGTAATCATGCGCATAGCTACCTGGAATGTGAACTCCATCCGAAGCAGGGTCGGGAGGGTCGTCGACTGGCTCGGTCGCGAGGATATCGACGTGCTCGCCATGCAGGAGATCAAGTGCAAGGAAACCCAGTTTCCATTCGAGCCGTTCGCGGAAGCCGGTTACGAGGTGCAGCTTCACGGGCTCAACCAGTGGAACGGCGTCGCATTTGCCAGTCGACTCCCGATGGATAACGTCACCGTCGGCTTCCCGTCGGCGCCCGGATTCGGCACCGCCAATGACGACGGCACCCTGCCGGTCGAGGCCCGTGCGATCGGCGTTACTGTCAACGACGTTCGCCTGTGGAGCCTGTACGTGCCGAACGGCCGCGAGCTCGATCATCCGCACTACG
>JAYTEZ010000176.1:0-2664 GCA_043734805.1 Microbacteriaceae bacterium | reverse complement strand
CCCACGACCTCGAACGGCGAAGTGGAGGCGTCGCGACAGACCCAGGTGACCAGGTCGCCCGCCTCGATCCTGACGCTCTCCGAGTCAGGGTGGAAGCCCTTGTCGCTGTAGCTGAGCTCCACGGTGTGTTGGGTCATCCGCTCAGCGTCCCCTCCGGCCACTTCGATGACGAAGGGGAAGTCGTTGAGCAGGATGGCGCCGGGCGCCGCCGCGACTCCGTAGCGGAAACTGCCCTCCCGCATGAAGCGCTGGCCGTAGGTGTCGGTGTAGCCGATCGCCCGGCTGTCTAACGAGTTCGATTGCACTTTTGCTCCTAGGAGACGTCGACGCCGAGGACGAGCTCGTCCTCGGTGTCTGAGGTGATGTTGGCCGTGACGCTGTCGAGCCGGATGAAGACGTCTGGATCGTGCGGGCCCGACGCCGGCACCGCGAGGAAGTTCTGAGGCTGCGAGTAGATCGGGATCTTCAGGCCGCTGACGAACGGCGAGATGATCGGTCCGAGGAACCCGGTCACCCCGGCGATGGCGATCACGGCGAGAATTCCGTTCACGGCGATCGCGAGCACCGGACCGATGAACGGAATGGCGAGCAGGATCGGGGTGGCCGCCGCGCCAATCGCCACGAGAAGGGCGGCGGATGCCGGGCCGAACTGCAGGTTCGGCACACCCTGCACCACGGCCTCGACCCTCCACACCCCGCCCGAGAGCGTGATCGACAGCCCGAAGTCGGCCGTCGCTCGCACGAAGTCGCCGAACGACACCGGAATCGAGATCGTGGGCCAGTCGATGCAGATCTTGGGGGTGCATACCGTTCCCACGCAGGGAATCGGGATGCAGACCTGCGGCAGGCAGAAGTCGGGGAGGATCGTCGAGAGGTCGAACCCAAACGAGAAGTTTAGGTTCCAGTTCACCTGCAGGTCGGCGATCCGAATCGTGCCCGGCGCGATCAGGTCGACGTTTCCGCCGGTGAAGGTGGCGCTCGCCGAATAGGCGGCGACAAACGGTCCGAGTGACGCGCTGCCGCTCGTCGACTGCGGTGGGATGAGCGCAATCGCCGTGTCCAGCAGCTGGTTGGCCGCTGTTTCGTCGATCGCGGCGGTGATGTCAGCCATGTTGTGCCGTTCCTAGAGGTTTCCGAAGGCGGAGAGTTCGTCGCCTGCGATCTCGGGTCCGCGAGTGATGGTGAGCGAAAACGCGCCGGCTCGGAGGGTGGTGAGGGGCAGCCGCACATCCGCGAGCACGGCGCGGAGTATCTGGAGCAGCAGGCATTCGATCACCGACTCGAGACCGTTGGGTTCGATGTCCACGATTTCGAGGCTGTCGACGATCACACGCACCGCGTCCGGGCCGACGGTGCGTTCGATGTGCCCAACAGCGAACACCTTGAGCGTGAAACAGGTTCCATTGACCCGGTCCCGTGGCGGCTGGTCGCCCCTGCCCGGGTCCTTGCCGTCCGGGTTGTCCGGATTGTCGGGTTGGCGTCCTCGCTTCTTGTCGCACGAGACGCACAGCGTCACGGCGGTCGAGATCGAGAGTTGCCCGGTGTTGAGGCTCAGCTCGGGCGGCAGGCCGGTGGTCTTCGGAAAGAGGTCGACCCGCGGTATCGCGAGCCTCACCGACCAGTCGATGCCGCCCGGCACCCCTGGGAAGGCGATCGCGGGCATCGATGATGACGCGACGGTCGTCGTCGACACGAAACCGGGCGAGCCGTAGCGCAGATGTCGGGGCCTGGTGTGAAAGAACGCGTCGAGAATGTCGTTGATTCCGGTCTCGGTGATGCCTCCGAAAACCTCCTCAGCCTGCGTCAGCCCCATGCTCGTCGCCTCCTCAAAACCAGCCCGGCCCTGTTGGACAGAGGGTGCGCTCTAGCGTTCTACCTCCGGCGTTACTCCGGCGTTACTCCGGCGTTACTCGGGCGTTACTCGGGCGTTACTCGGCGGCGATTCTTCTCTATGAGCGTGGGTCAGTAGTGAGCTTCCGTGCAGTTTCCTTGGGTGAGGAGATGATAATAGGCGTGAGCGACTTGTCTGACGCAAGAAAACAACGGAGAATCCAATAGGACGATCAAATCCGGCGCCCCCGAGTATTACTGACCCACGCTCCCAATGAGGCGAGCCTCTGACCGCCGAGCGGGATGGTCGACTGAAGGGATTACCTCGGTGTCCAGACCTGAATGATCCGGTGCCGGGCACACCAAGTAGGCCGTTCCGATCGCGCGGGCAAACCCCGCCTGGTCGGCTGTCGACCCTTCACACTATTCCGACGAGTCCGCTGCGCTTAAATACCGACCGCAAGAGCCAGCCGGGTCGCCTCACGCGACGTGGATGCCTTACGCATCAAGGGTTGGAGCGAAGTTCGTCCTGCCGCCACAGTGCTCCTCGTCCGCGAGAACGTCAACCGAAAACTCAAGACAATCGTCAAAGTTTCAACCACCAAGCAATCTGAAGGGCTGAGCGCCGCCGAAAGCTTTCTTGAGTGCGACGCGGATCTCGTACGTTCACCGAATCTTGGGCACCGCGCCCCTAATGGCGTTCCCCAAATGACTTCGCACTGTGTCGCGCTGGGAGTTCGGCTTGCGAACTGCTTGGCCGCCTCTACCGTGCACGCATCAACGGCCTGTGAATCGCCCGGCCCGCAACCCGAACCCTCTATCGACGAATCGCCA
>JAYTEZ010000175.1:0-4383 GCA_043734805.1 Microbacteriaceae bacterium | reverse complement strand
AACCACGAAGATGAGTGCACGCACCGCCACAAGCGAGGAGAAGGCCGAGCTGTGGCCTAAAATCGTCGCCGCCTACCGTGGCTATGAGGGCTACCAGCGGAAGACCCGACGGGACATCCCCGTCGTCATCTGCGAGCCGCGCATGACAGCATAGAGAAATCAAACGTGAATGCGCGAAAGGGTAAGGAACCCGATGACCGTTGTCAAGATCAATGCAATAACCGTGCCCGGCGATAGCGGAGATGAGTTGGCTCGCCGGTTCGCCGCACGCGCTGGCGCCGTCGACGATCAGCCTGGCTTCGAGGGCTTCGAATTGCTCAAGCCAACCGACGACCGCACCACCTGGTTAGTTGTTACCCGGTGGGCGGATGACCAGTCATTCCAGGCCTGGGTGAATTCACCGGCATTCGGGCACGGGCACCGCAGCGAAGCGCGGCGAGATGGCGAGCCCACAGCACCGCACGTCGGCGTGAGTAGCGAGTTGTGGTCCTACGAGATCGCCGGTGGCTCGGGAACTGGTGCCGGTGCTGATTGAGGGCGCTTCCTACTCCAAAAAGACGCGGTCCGTCTCTGTGTCGCGATGCTTTGGGAGCCGCTCGCCGATGACGGCCTGTTGGCCGGGCGATGGGGGTTCATGGTCTCGCAGATCGGCCACAACTTCTTCACCAGGTTCGCTTGTGCCCACGGAACGGTGAGGCACCCTGATCGGGCCCGTTTCTCCAAAGAATTGAACTGCCATGACGGTCCTCCCTCCAGCGGAGCCGCTCACGCGAGGGGCAGAAAAATACGCCCGTACCCGAATCATCGCGCGAGGCAAGCATTCTGTCAAGAACTTCGGGACCGGACGGACGAACCTTACCCACTCGGAAAGTTTGGCTAGCGGACGAGGCGTATCTCCGGCTGATTGGACGAAAGGACGGTGTCCTGTAGACGTTGACCCGTCCCGTCCCGTAGTGAGCTGCGAGCACGTAGAGGGAGTAAAGCTCTCGCTCTCGGGCGACCGGGTATTTGTCAGCGACGCCGTTGCCGCCCGGGCCTGCGATGAAGTGACCGACGATCTGATGGCTCCGCTCGTCATCGTAGGGGCGGCGAGCTGCTCGGGTTTCCGGCCCGACAAAATCACCGCCGTGGCATCCGCCAGGGCAACCAGGCTATACGCCGTACCGACCGATCCGATGGACGAGCTGGGGTGCGAATCATGCCAGTAACAACCCGGCGTACTGCCGTCGCGGAACCGAAACCACGCGCACTCACCCCGACGAAACAGCGACCCGTCTGGGCCTCACAACCAAGGAACTCGCACAGCTCCGACACCGCGGCGAGGGACCGGCGTTCGTCGCCCTCACAAGAAGCAGCATCGGCTACCTACGGTCCAGCGTCGACGAGTGGGCCGAACAGCCCACCCCCGTCGAACGAGGCACTGTCAGGGTGAGAGGGCCGGTGTCCTGTCGGGAGTCTCGGACCCCTGCGATTCGGCCTCGGCCGTGTCGTCCGCGAGAGCGCGACGCACACTCGACACCCCGACCTGCAACGCCGTGGCGATTGTCTCCCACGTCGCCTTTTCAGCGCGCATGCGCCGGGCAAGCTTGATCCGCTCAGGGGTCATCACGGTAGGCCGGCCACCACGTCGGCCGCGGGCCTTCGCCGCGGCGAGGCTGGCGCGGGTGCGGTCGGAAATGATTCGCCCGTTCATCTGTGCCAACGCGGCGCAGATGTGGAAGAACAGCTCCCCACCCGCGGTCGTTGTGTCGAACGGTTCGGTGAGCGAGGTGAACTCCACGCCCCGCTCCCCCAGCTCCGAGACGATCGTCACGACGTCGGTCATCGACCGGCCGAGACGATCGGTGCTGTAGACAAGCAACGTGTCACCGCGGCGCAGAAACTTCATGCAATCGGCCAGCCCCGGTCGGGCCGCGTTCTTGCCGGTCATCTCGTCCGAGTAGATGTGCTCCGCACCCGCCGCTTTCAGCGCGTCGAACTGCGAATTGAGATTCTGGTCCAGCGTCGAAACGCGGGTGTACCCGACGATGCTCACGGCCGCACCTGCGGTTCATCGACCGGCAGGCCATGAAGGCGCTTGGTGCGCCTCCGCAACTCGTCGATATCTATCGCGCCCTCGACATACTCGGCGGCGTCCGCGCGGGATCCCGGCGACACTTCGAGGCCTTCCATTGCCCCGCTGTGCTCGGCTTCGCTGACGGCGCGGGCGCGCTTCTCGCGCTCGGTGTTGGTCAATGGTGCGGTGCTCACGGCAACCTCCTTGTGACGTGCTTCGGCAGAGCCGTCACCGGCCGTACCCGTGATCGGGGCTGAGCCCTTGTTGCGGTGGTTGGTAACTGCGCGCCTCGGGAGCCCTCCCGTTAGCCGACTGGCCTATCTCGGTAGCGGTCGACGGGAAGTTGCGGTTGTTCACCTCGACGATCCTCTGCAATTCCGGGTCGAGCGGCGGCGGAGCTGTCGGCGTGCTCTCGATAGTGTCGAGGGCTTTCGACAGCACGGCCGCGAGCCGATCGGTTCTCGTCGTCGCCTGGTTGTAGAGCCTGGCGGCCACGGACTCGTCGCGCAGCGGCGACCCAACCTTGAATGCCTCCGTGGCGAGCCGGTAACCGGCGTTCTCCGCGAGCTGCGAGAAGAATACGAACTGGGTTCGGGTGTTCCCCTCACGGAACGAATGGATCGTGTTCAGCTCTCCCCAATGCTCAGCCGACCGATCGACGAACTGCTCACGGGGCATCCCGACCAGATGATTCTCCTGCCCGAGCTTGCGGTACTGATCGCTGGCAGCATCCGCGATCGCCGGCGACGGGTAGTAGCTATACGCCACGGTCGGGGCGGCGGGATCTCCGGGTGCGAAGTTCACCACGTCCGGGCCGTCCTTCGTCATCTTGCCGAGCGGCCCTACCCGCTCCTGGCCCGCCCACTCGTAGACGTCCTGGAAGACGTGCCGATGAATCGCCTTCATGCGGTCGTAATCGAAGGTGCCCAGAATCGGGTTAGTGGCCAGTTCGATCAGGCGGTTTCGTGCAACGAACTCTTCTCTGACACTGAGCTTGGCTGCGTCCGTCTCGTTGAACTTGTTCCTTAAGACAGTCGTGCCCGGGATGAAATAGTCATCCCAGGCACGAAACTTTGCGACCACCGCTACCGGGCGTCGAGGTAAGCAAGACCTCGCGCGTTTGCCTCCTCGGCAGTGAGGGAACCATTTGCAATCTGTCGGCCCAGCTCACGCAGCGTCAGGTCGGTGACCTCGTGGCCGGCAGCTCCCAGAGCCGCGTCCGCGAAGCTCGTCCGGCGCTCGACTTCGGCCTCGTCGACGGCGGGTGCAGTACGTGCATGCGTGATTGTCATGACGCCTCCAATCTGATCACGTCCCGTCTACCAGAACTGTCCAAAAACCATAAGCGGCATGTTTCTGATTATGGCAGCGTTGGCTGGACCCACCGGGGCAATCTAAGCGAGACACACTTCGGCTGTTTCGGGGTAGCTGGGGCGATGTAAGTCGGACCACCGTTCACCGTTGTCGCAAGTAAGTTGCCCGTTGCAGTGTCTTGCATTGCATGGGTTATACGGCACTTCGGTTTCGAGACCCCGGCAGCTTGGGCGCCGAAAAATTAGCCCGGTGAGGCCGAATTTTGCGCCCGCAGGCTTTTCATGCGAACCTCCTCGCAGCCTAAAAAATAAGAATCACGTGCCCAAGGAACTTGACACACCCCACCCTTCGAGGTTCCCACGCTCATAAGCCGCCCCCTAGTCTGCGGATTCGCATGCCTACAGAACAGCGCCGCGGTCAAATTCGACGAAGTCGTAAAGGACGAGACTTTATTCGCCGTAACGATCAAACTGAACCGTCCCTACTTTCGTACCGCTTTCTTTCTGGTGAGAAGATTCGGATATCGAGAGGTTGGCGACGGCGATCTCGCGGTGTCTCGGTAACCTAAAGTTTTTCGAGACACCCAACAGGGTCGGCACGGGAGAACGTTCGACCGCGAGATTCCGCCGTTCGGTGTTGTCTTGAAAAATCGTCTCGCCTGACAGTTCGTCTCAACCGGGATAGATGGGGTATACGAGACAGGCGGGGAGGATGAGGCTTGTGGGCTACACCCGTGTCTGCACCACCGCCTAAGACGCGGATCTTCAACTCGACGCGCTCCTCATCTATGGGGGTGCAGAGACGGGATGTGTTCGCCGACGTCACCTCAGGCAGCAATGGGGCCGCCTCACGTCCAGGCATGCAGCGCCTCCTCGACTACCCCGAAGCCGGAGACGCGGTCGCGGTGTGGCAGGTCGATCGCGGACGGGATAGACCCTGCAACATCGACTGGCTGGCTGATGTTGAACATGCTCGCCACCCTGGCGGAGTGCGAACGCGAACTCATCGTCGAA
>JAYTEZ010000174.1:0-7606 GCA_043734805.1 Microbacteriaceae bacterium | reverse complement strand
GGAAATTCCAGATTCACCGAAGACCTCAAACACGCGGCCCAGGTGGCTGGAAAGGGCATCGAGTATGTGGATGCCGGGGTTTCAGGTGGAGTGTGGGGGCTTGCGAATGGCTACGGTCTCATGGTCGGTGGCGACAAAAAGAACATAGAACGTGCGATGCCGATCTTCGATGCGTTGCGGCCCGAAGGACCACGCGACGAGGGATTCGTTCACGCGGGCGAAATCGGCGCGGGTCACTACGCAAAGATGGTTCACAACGGTATCGAGTACGCACTGATGCAGGCCTATGCCGAGGGGTACGAGCTCCTCGACAAGCGTCAGGACATCATCAAAGACGTCACCGGAACCTTTAAGGCGTGGCAACGGGGCACCGTCGTGCGCTCCTGGCTTCTCGAACTACTGGTTCGAGCGCTCGAGGAGGATCCGGAATTCGAGGACGTCGAGGGTTACGTCGAGGATTCAGGTGAAGGACGGTGGACTATCGAGGAAGCCCTCGCGAACGCCGTGCCGGTGCCAACGATCAGTGCGTCCATCTTCGCCCGGTTCGTTTCGCGTCAGGCCGATGGTTCGCCCGCTATGAAGGCGGTTGCCGCCCTGCGTAACCAGTTCGGCGGACACGCGGTCAACAAGGCGGACTAGTTTCGTGACCGCATGATCGTCACACATCTGAGCCTCACGGATTTCCGTAATTACGCGACCGCCGACGTCGCCCTTTTCACGGGCCCCAATCTCTTCGTCGGCAGCAATGGCCAGGGCAAGACGAATCTCCTCGAATCGCTCGGATACCTCAGTACGCTCGGTTCGCACCGGGTTTCCGTCGACCATGCACTGATCCGCCAGGGCGCAGAATCGGCGATAATTCGCGCCAGGCTCAAGCACGGCGAACGGCAGGTGCTCGCCGAGGTACAACTCAACCGCTCGTCCCCCAACCGCGCGCAGGTCAACCGATCGGTCATAAAAACCCGCGAGTTGCCGAGATATTTTTCCAGCGTATTGTTCGCCCCCGAGGATCTCGCGATCATTCGCGGTGATCCTTCGGGGCGGCGTCGGTTTCTCGACGAACTGCTGGTGTTGCGCACGCCGAGAATCTCCGGGGTCATCGCGGATTACGAGCGGGTTGTGCGGCAACGAAACACGCTGCTCAAATCGGTCCGTGGCGCGGGGGTCACCGGTTCCCAACTGGGTACGCTGGAAATCTGGGACGAGAGGCTCGTCGCTCTTGGCTCGGAGCTCATCGATGCCAGGACGTCGCTCGTGGCCGAATTGCTCCCCGAGGTCGTGGCGGCCTACACGGCGGTGGCTGGCGAGGACCATCGAGCGACACTCGCAAATCAGTTGAGCATTTTCTCCGGAAGCGCGGATCAGGATGACGGCTCGGCGACTACGCCGATCGCATTGACTCACGACCGGCTCACGGTGGAGGAAGTGGCAACCGGCTTCCGCGAAGCCCTCGTCCGGCTGCGCCGCAGTGAACTCGACCGCGGCATCACCCTCGTCGGCCCGCACCGCGACGACCTTCTCCTCGAACTCAACGGCTTGCCGGCCCGGGGCTATGCGAGCCACGGTGAATCATGGTCGTTCGCCCTCGCCCTCAAGCTTGCCGCCGCGACGCTGTTGCGGCGAGAGTCATCCACCGGTGATCCTGTGCTCATGCTCGACGATGTGTTTGCCGAACTGGACGAGTCCCGTCGAGCTCGGCTGGCGAGTGCGGTCGAGGATTTCGAGCAGGTGCTCATCACCGCAGCGGTGTTTGACGACGTGCCAGGAGTGCTGACCGGTAGCACGGTGCAGATATCGCACGGAACGATCGTGGAGTCGACGACATGACAGGGGATGACAAAACAGCCGGGGGCGAGCAGGCCGACTCGGAGTCCGTCGCGGTCTATCTACGGTTTCGCCGGGTCTTTGGCAACGGATCATTGCGATCCGGGGATGCGCGCAAACGGGCGAAGCGCGAACCGGGCTCAACGATTCCGTTTGGTGGAGGTCGCGACCCTGAGGGCCTCGGTTCGATCGTCGAAGCTCTCACCACGAAACTCGGCTGGAGCTCGCCGCTGGCCCGTTCGGAACTGCTCGCGTCCTGGACCGAAATAGCAGGAGCCGAGACCGCAGAGCACTCGACGCCAGCGGGGATAGAAGATGGCGTGCTCACCGTGCGCTGCGACTCGACGGCGTGGGCAACGCAACTGAGACTCATGCGCGTGCAGATCATGAATCAGATCGCCCGGCGCTATCCGGATGCCGGCATCGATTCTCTTCGTTTCGACGGGCCGGGTGCCCCCTCCTGGAAAAGAGGCCCCAGATCAATTCCAGGGCGCGGTCCACGCGATACTTACGGCTAACTAGGCAAAATCGGTCGACTCCCCGGAGTAAAGTCCCCAGATCGCTGATTTCGTACCTCTCCATCCGATCGGTTTGGTAGAATTGCAGGGACGTCATGGCAGTTCCCGCTGGGGAACCAGGGCCGCGAACGACTCATCGATCTACCCGGCAGGAGCCAATTTCCCCATGGCAGTAAACCGCTCGAATTCCGAATCTGAAGACAGCTACGGTGCAGATCAGATCCAGGTCCTCGAGGGGCTCGAGGCGGTGCGCAAGCGCCCCGGCATGTACATCGGCTCGACCGGGCCGCGCGGCCTTCATCACCTCGTCTATGAGGTGGTCGACAACTCGGTGGACGAGGCGCTCGCCGGATACTGTGACACCATCCTCATCACCATGCGGAAAGACGGCGGTATCCGGGTCGTCGACAATGGGCGAGGCATTCCCGTCGACCTGAACAAGTCGGAGAACAAGTCGACCGTGGAGGTTGTGCTCACCATCCTGCACGCCGGCGGAAAGTTTGGCGGCGGCGGGTATTCGGTTTCCGGCGGACTGCACGGTGTCGGGATCTCGGTCGTCAATGCGCTGTCGAAGGAACTGGATGTCGAGGTGCGCCGCCAGGGACACGTCTGGCGCCAAAGCTACCGGCACGGCGTCCCAGAGGCTCCGCTTGCAATGGGTGAGGAGTCGAAGGAGACCGGCACGATCGTCACCTTCTGGCCGAGCCCGGATACGTTCGAAACCGTCGAGTTCGACTTCGAGACCCTCCGTGCCCGGTTACAGCAGATGGCGTTTCTCAACAAAGGTCTTTCGATCTCCCTGACCGACGAGAGAGATACCGAGGAGAGAGGGAGCGGTGATCGCCAGAGCGAAGGCGAGACCGGGCCGGTCTCGGTGACCTACCTCTACGAGAACGGGCTCGTCGACTACGTCGAGTACCTCAACTCGGCGAAAAAGGTCGAGGTCGTGCATCCGGAGATCATTTCGTTCGAACTCGAGGACAAGGATCTGAAGATCTCGCTCGAAGTCGCGATGCAGTGGACCACCTCCTACCAGGAGAGCGTGCACACTTACGCGAACACGATCAACACCCACGAGGGTGGAACCCACGAAGAGGGGTTCCGCGCCGCGCTCACCACCCTGGTCAACAAGTACGCCCGCGAGAAGGGGATCATCAAGGACAAGGATGAGAACCTCACCGGCGACGATGTGCGCGAAGGCCTGACCGCCGTGATCTCGGTCAAGCTCGCCGAACCGCAGTTCGAGGGTCAGACCAAGACCAAGCTCGGCAACACGATCGCGAAATCCTTCGTGCAGCGCATTGCCGGCGATCAGCTCGGCGACTGGTTCGATCGCAACCCCACCCAGGCTCGCGACGTCATTCGGAAGGCGATCCAGGCATCCGCTGCCCGGCTCGCGGCGCGAAAGGCGCGCGAGCAGACCAGGCGCAAGGGGCTCCTCGAGTCGGGCGGCATGCCGGGCAAGCTGCGCGACTGCTCGAGCAGCGACCCTGCCCTGTCCGAGATCTTCATGGTCGAGGGTGACTCGGCCGGCGGCTCTGCGGTTCAAGGGCGGAACCCGGAATTCCAGGCGATCCTTCCCCTGCGCGGCAAGATCCTCAACGTGGAGAAGGCGCGACTCGATCGTGCTCTCTCCAACAACGAGGTGCAGGCGATGATCACGGCGTTCGGTGCCGGAGTGGGGGAAGACTTCAACCCCGAGAAGGCCCGCTACCACAAGATCGTTCTCATGGCCGATGCCGACGTCGATGGCCAGCACATCACGACCCTGCTGCTGACCCTGCTGTTCCGCTACATGCGACCGCTGATCGATCTCGGCTACGTCTACCTCGCGCAGCCGCCGCTCTATCGCCTCAAGTGGAGCAACTCTCCGCACGAGTATGTCTACAGCGATCGGGAGAAGGATGCCCTGCTCGCGGCCGGTGCGGCCGCGGGAAAGCGCATCCCGAAAGAGAGCGGCGTGCAGCGCTACAAGGGGCTCGGCGAGATGGACTACAAGGAACTGTGGGAAACCACGATGGACCCGGTGACCCGCACCCTGCTGCAGGTGACGCTCGACGACGCGGCCGGGGCCGACGAAATATTCAACACTCTCATGGGAGAAGACGTCGAGCTGCGGCGCAACTTCATTCAAAAGAATGCGAAAGACGTGCGTTTTCTTGACATCTAAGTCTTTGTGGCTTGAGTAGCGGCCTGCCGCGTATCGAAACCAGTTTCGATACGCCCGCGGATGGCCTACTCAACCCACACATTTCACGAAAAGAGAACGAACCCAGATGGCTGACGAAATAACCCCCGAAGGAACCGCCGAAGACCAGATCGCGGGCCGGGAGATCGACCTGAGTCACGACAAGATCACTCAGGTCGACCTGCAGCTCGAGATGCAGCGGTCGTATCTCGACTACGCGATGAGCGTCATCGTTGGGCGCGCGCTGCCCGAGGTGCGCGACGGGCTGAAGCCCGTGCATCGTCGAGTTATCTACGCTATGTACGACGGTGGCTACCGTCCCGATAAGGGCTTCTCCAAGTGCACCCGCGTCATTGGCGATGTGATGGGCCAGTTCCACCCGCACGGTGACTCGTCGGTCTATGACGCCCTCGTTCGGCTCGTGCAGCCATGGAGCCTTCGCTATCCGCTCGCTCTTGGCCAGGGCAACTTTGGTTCGCCCGGCAACGATGGCGCCGCGGCCCACCGGTACACCGAGACCAAGATGGCTCCGCTCGCGATGGAGATGGTTCGGGACATCGAAGAGGAGACCGTCGACTTCCAGGACAATTATGACGGGCGAACCCAGGAGCCATTCGTGCTCCCGAGCCGTTTCCCCAATCTGCTTGTCAATGGTTCGGTCGGCATCGCGGTCGGCATGGCCACCAACATCCCGCCACACAACCTCCGCGAGGTCGGTGAGGGTGCACTGTGGCACCTCGCCCACCCCGAAGCCAGCCATGAGGAACTCGTCGAAGCGCTGATCCAGCGGATCAAGGGGCCCGACTTCCCGACCGGCGCCCAGATCCTCGGAATCAAGGGCATTCAGGACGCCTACCGCACCGGCCGCGGCTCGATCACGATGCGCGCAGTGGTCAACGTGGAGGAGTTGCAGGGGCGCACCTGCCTCGTCGTCACCGAACTCCCCTACCAGGTGAACCCCGACAACCTCGCGCTCAAGATCGCCGAGCTTGTGAAGGAAGCGAAAATCAGCGGAATCGCTGACATCCGCGATGAGACCTCTGGCCGAACGGGCCAGCGCCTGGTGATCGTGCTCAAGCGGGATGCGGTCGCGAAGGTTGTTCTCAACAACCTCTACAAGCACACCCAGCTACAGGAAAACTTCGGAGCCAACATGCTCGCCATCGTCGATGGCGTCCCGCGCACGCTGGCGATCGACGGATTCATTACCGCCTGGGCTGCCCACCAGATCGACGTCATCGTTCGCCGCACCATCTTCCGGCTTCGCAAAGACGAGGAGCGCGCGCACATTCTGCGGGGCTACCTCAAAGCGCTCGACGCGCTTGATGAGGTCATCGCGCTGATCCGGCGGTCATCCACCGTCGAAGAGGCCCGCGAAGGGCTCATGGTGCTTCTCGCCATCGACGAGTTGCAGTCCCGCGCCATCCTGAACATGCAGTTGCGACAGCTTGCGGCTCTCGAGCGCCAGAAGATCATCGACGAGGCCGACCTCATCGAGAAACGGATCTCCGACTACAACGACATACTCGCCAAGCCGGACCGACAGCGAGACATCGTGTCGGAGGAGCTCACCGAGCTCATCGCCAAGTACGGCGACGAGCGCCGCACCGAGATCATGTTCGGTTTCGACGGGGATATGAACCTCGAAGACCTGATCCCCGAAGAGGAGATGGTCATCACCGTCACTCGCGGCGGTTACATCAAGCGCACCCGCAGCGACAACTACCGCAGCCAGCACCGCGGCGGCAAGGGCGTCAAGGGCGCTCAGCTGCGGGCGGATGACGTCGTCGAGCACTTCTTCGTCACCACCACGCACCACTGGCTGCTGTTCTTCACCAACAAGGGGCGGGTTTACCGCGCCAAGGCGTACGAGGTGCAGGAGGGCGGCCGCGACACCAAGGGGCAGCACGTCGCGAATCTGCTCGCGCTGCAGCCCGAAGAAGAGATCGCCCAGATCCTCGACATCCGCGACTATGCGGCGGCGCGATACCTCGTCCTTGCGACCCGGGATGGGCTGGTCAAGAAGACGGCGCTGACCGAGTATGACACCAATCGCACCGGCGGAATCATCGCGATAAACCTGCGCGAGGAAGACGAGCTGGTCTCGGCGATGCTCGTGGAGGAGGATTCAGACCTGCTGCTCGTCTCGCGCAAGGGAATGTCGATCCGGTTCACGGCATCCGATGAGGCGCTCCGCCCCATGGGTCGGGCGACCTCCGGTGTGATCGGTATGCATTTCCGTGACGACGACACCCTGCTGGACGCATCCGTCGTGCCATCAACGGGCGCGGATGGCTCCAATGAACCGATCGGTTACGTGTTCGTCGTGACAGAGGGCGGCTACGCAAAGCGCACCGCTGCCGACCAGTATCGCGTGCAAAATCGAGGTGGATTGGGCATCAAGGTGGCCAAACTCGCCGAGGCGCGCGGTGACCTGGCGGGTGCCCTGATCGTCGAGGAAGACGATGAGGTGCTCGTGGTGCTTGCCAGCGGCAAGGTGGTACGCTCGTCTGTCGCCGAGGTTCCGGCCAAAGGTCGTGACACCATGGGTGTAGTGTTCGCGCGTTTCGCGGACGACGACAAGATCATCGCAGTCGCGAAGAACAGTGAACGCAATCTGGAAACCGAAGGCCAGGACGCTCCGGAGGACGAGCAACCGGCCGTTGAAGACCAGACCGGGAAGGACGAAACAATAGATGAGTAGCGTCGCCGAAAAGCTCCAGCGAAAATCGCAGCGAGCAGCAGCCACCAAGCAGGTCCGTCTCAAGCTCGTGTACGTCGACTTCTGGTCGGCGGTCAAGCTCTCCTTCCTGATCTCCGTGTCGCTCGGAATCGTGTTGATCGTCGCGAGCCTGCTGATCTGGATCGTGCTGGACTCGACGGGAGTATTCGCCAGTGTGAGCAAGCTGCTAGCGGACATTCTCACTGACAAGACGTACAGCATCACCCAGAATTTCTCCCTCGTGCAGGTTGGCCTGTTCGCCGTGATCGTCGCCATCCTGAACACCGTCGTCGGAACCGCCCTCGGAGCCATTATGGCGATGCTCTACAACTTCAGTGTTCGCATCACGGGCGG
>JAYTEZ010000173.1:0-1689 GCA_043734805.1 Microbacteriaceae bacterium | reverse complement strand
TCAAACGCCCCGGGAAATACCGGCTTAACCGCCGCTGGCTGGTTACCCTTAGGCCATGTCGACGTTTCGAACCCCTGTCGGCCCCCAGTTACCCAAGGTCTACTGGCGCCGCAGACTGATCGTTGGCCTCGGTGCGCTCGCCGTCATCGTCATCGTGATCCTGATCATCGTTGGGCCGGGTTCCGGCCCGCCCGGAACGAACCAGACGACGGGAACGAGCCCATCGACGGCGACGACTAAGTCGGCGACACCGAACCCGTCGACATCCGTCAGCCCGCAGACCGAGGGCGCAGCGTGCGTGCCCGCCAACCTCAAGCTCGCGGCCGTTACGGACAAGACCGTCTACGCTGCCGGCGTCCAGCCGCAGATCAGCATGACGATCACCAACACCGGGTCGGCGACCTGCACGGTCAACCTCGGCTCGACCCAGCAGGAACTCATCATCACGAGCGGATCCGAAACGATCTGGGACTCGAAGGACTGCCAGACCGGCGCCGTCGATGCGACCGCCACTCTCAAACCCAACGTGGCGGTTCCCACCCCGCCGATTGCGTGGGACCGCACCCGGTCAGCCAAGACCACGTGTGATGCCAGTCGATCGCCGGTAACTGCGGGTGGCGCGAGTTACCACCTCGCCGTCAAGGTCGGCGACCTGAAGTCGAAAGCTACTGTTCAGTTCATCCTGAATTAGCCGCGCTGACCGCGCTGACCGCGCTGGCCGGCTCGGTCACGGCGGTGGCAAACGCCGTGCGCATTGCCTCGCGAAGGTGCCCCATTTCGGCATCGATCACGGTGGTGAACCCCAGCCGCTTAGCCTCGGCGATGCGCTGCTTAGCCTGGGACACCGGGCGGATTTCTCCGGCGAGACTGATCTCACCCACCGCTGCGAGAGTGCCGAGGAATGCCTTGTCGCTGAACGCACTGGCGATTGCGAGCGCGATAGCGAGATCTGCGCCGGGCTCCGTGAGCCGGATGCCGCCCACCGTCGACACGTACACGTCGTATTCGCTGAGCTTCATTCCGGCCCGCCGCTCGAGAACCGCGAGCAGCATCGCGACCCGCGAGGAGTCCACGCCGTTTGTCACCCGGCGCGGGTTGGGCGCGGAGGTCTTGACAATGAGCGCCTGCACTTCGACCGGCAGCGCGCGACGGCCCTCGACGGCGACGGTGACGCAGGTTCCGCTGACCGCGACACCGCCCTTGAGGTAGGCAGAGCCGCGGGAGAGAAACAGTCCGCTCGGGTCGGCGACCTCGGCGATGCCGTCTCCGGTCATCTCGAAGCAGCCCACCTCATCCGTCGGTCCGAAGCGGTTCTTGTGCGCGCGCACGAAGCGAAGGGACGTCTGTCGATCACCCTCGAATTGGCAGACCACGTCGACGAGGTGCTCGAGCAGACGCGGGCCGGCGATCGAACCATCTTTGGTGACGTGACCAACGAGCAGCACGGGCAGGTTGCGATCCTTCGAGACGCGGATGAGCGTCGACGCCACTTCCCGCACCTGCGCCGGCCCGCCGGCCAACCCATCCGTAAGTGAGCTTGAGACGGTCTGCACCGAGTCGACGATGAGCAGGTTCGGCTGCACCTGGTCGATCTGCCCGAGGATGGTCGCCAGGTCAATCTCGGCCGCGAGAAACAGCTCAGGCTGCAGTGCGCCGGTGCGCTGGGCGCGCAGGCGCACCTGGCTGACC
>JAYTEZ010000172.1:0-4620 GCA_043734805.1 Microbacteriaceae bacterium | reverse complement strand
GCAGGCGCGGCAGCGTGCCCGGGATACTTCGCAAACACTTCGACGCCCCACGTCGTTCCGGCCGCGGCGACGAACGCGACGCCGATGTCGGTGAAGTCGCCGAGAATGTTGGCGCGGTGCCCCGGCGAGTTCATCCAGGCAGTGTGCATTGCTGGTGCACTCGGCTGACCCTGGGCGACATTCTCGCCGAGCGCGCTCCAGCCCGCCGGAACCTGGCTTGCGAGGTTGGGATTGTGGGCCATCGCCCCGTTGGCTGCCATCTGGTTCGCCCAGCCTACGGCGACGGCATCCAGCTGGCCGTTGCGAAGCAGGCCAGCCTGACCATTGGCGGCCCGCGCCTGATTCACCAGGGAGGCGATCGTGTCGGAATCTGCGGCTGCGGCGCTCATGACCCCGATGGAAGTCAGCCCGACGATCGTGAGGACCCCGACAAGAATCGAGGCCACCATGCCACGTACACGTGACGCTCCCCCGATGGTCATCCGGTAAGCCTACGGTGTAACGATCGATTCCCGACTACCCGCGGGCACCAGCCGGGGCTGCCGGGGCTGCCGGCAACAGCGGCAGCAACAGCAACAGCAACAGCGGCAGGACTACAGCGGCCCGATGGCGTTTAGATGATCCCCTTGGTGTGCCACACGGTTTTCGTTTCGGTGAAGAAGGTGATGCGCTCGACGGATGGCGCTGGAACGCCGTCCTCGGGAGGGAGCACGCGTTTGAGCGTCTCCGCCGCCGCGATCTGCAGGTCGACCCAGTCGAGGTCTCCGGCCCCGGCGAGGTCGAGAGCGTTGACATCCGCATGGCTGGCGAGCCACGGTGCGATCTCGGCTGCGGACCCGGTGAGAACATTGACGACCCCGTCGGGCACGTCGCTTGTCGCGAGTACCTCGCTCAGACTGATGGCGGCCAGCGGGGCGCGCTCACTGGCGATGACCACGACGGTGTTTCCGCTGACCAGAGCGGGCGCGACGACGCTCACAAAGCCAAGCAGGCTCAGCCCGGTGGTCGAGCGTGCACCACCCTGTTCCTGTTGATGGGTCGGAAACTGCGGCGCTACGATCGCAACGACACCCGTCGCTTCGGGCGTCGAGACGTTGAAGTACGGGCCACTGACGGGGTTGCCGTTTCCGGCGACCTGAACGTATTTGTCTGCCCAGCCCGCGTACCAGACCCAGACGTCGATCGCCGCATCCACCTGATTCTGCGCGGCAGCGGTCGAAATTCCCTCACCCTGCCGGAGTTCGTCGACGAACTGCGAACGCCGACCTTCGAGCAGCTCGGCGATGCGATAGAGCACCTGCCCGCGGTTGTAGCCGGTCGCGCCGGACCAGCCGGGGACCGCCGCGCGCGCGGCCAACACCGCGTCACGGGCATCCTTGCGGGAGCCTAGAGCCGCGTTCGCGAGGAAGGCACCCTTCGCGGTGGTGACCTCGTAAACGCGCCCCGACTCGCTGCGCGGAAACTTTCCGCCGATGTAGAGCTTGTAGGTCTTGGGGACTGGGAGCCGACTCATTTGGCCGCCTTCTTTCTCGCTGGTGAGGTCGCGACAGGCTCGACCCTGTGCTGTGCCGACCATCCGGCCGACTCGAGATAGGCAGCGAGTCCGTGGCGCCCGCCTTCGCGGCCGTAGCCGCTCTCCTTGTACCCGCCGAACGGACTCGCTGGGTCGAACCGGTTGAAGGTGTTTGCCCACACGACGCCCGCGCGAAGCTTGTCGGCCACCCCGAGAATGCGGCTTCCCTTGTCGCTCCAGATGCCGGCCGAGAGCCCGTATGGTGTGTTGTTCGCCTTCGCGATTGCCTCGGCAGGCGTGCGAAAGCTGAGCACGCTCAATACCGGCCCGAAGATCTCTTCGCGCGCGATCCGGTGGCTCGTCGCGACGTTCGTGAAGATGGTCGGGGCGAACCAGAAGCCCTTGGCTGGCAGCTCGCACGCTGCGCTCCACCGCTGCGCACCCTCCTTTTCACCCACGTCAGAGAGTTCGCGGATGCGGTCGAGCTGGCGCTGCGAATTGATCGCCCCGATGTCGGTGTTCTTGTCCAGCGGATCGCCAAGGCGCAGCGTTGCGAGCCGCTCCTTCAGTCGGTCGATCACCTCGTCCTGGATGTTCTCCTGCACGAGAAGCCGTGATCCGGCGCAGCAGACCTGGCCCTGGTTGAAGAAGATTCCGTTGACGATTCCCTCGATGGCCTGGTCGAGTGGTGCATCGTCGAAGACGATGTTCGCGGCCTTGCCACCGAGCTCCAGGGTGAGCTTCTTACCCGTGCCCGCGGTGGATTTCGCGATCGCGCGACCGACGGCGGTCGACCCGGTGAAGGCGACTTTGTTGACATCCGGATGGTTGACGAGCAGCGAGCCGGTCTCCCCCGCACCCGTGATGATGTTGACGACGCCAGCGGGAAGGTCGGCCTGCTGCAGGATCTCGGCAAAAATGAGTGCCGTGAGCGACGTCGTTTCGGCGGGCTTGATCACGACCGTGTTTCCGGCGGCGAGCGCCGGGGCGATCTTCCAGGCGAGCATGAGCAGCGGAAAGTTCCACGGAATGACCTGGGCGGCGACACCGAGAGCGCGCGGATTCGGCCCGAGGCCCGCGTAGTCGAGCTTGTCTGCCCAACCGGCGTAATAGAAGAACCAGGCAGCGACGAGCGGAACGTCGACGTCGCGGCTCTCCTTGATCGGCTTGCCGTTGTCGAGGCTCTCCGCCACCGCGAGTTCGCGGGCGCGCTCCTGTACGAGTCGCGCGATGCGGAACAGGTACTTGCCGCGGTCCGCCCCGGAGAGTTTCGACCAGGTGTGATCAAACGCGCGACGCGCCGCCGCGACTGCGACATCCACATCCTTCGCATTGGCAGAAGCGATTTCGGCGATCGTCACCTCGGTCGCGGGTGCGATCGTCGAGAACGGTGTGCCGTGTCCGGTCACGAACTCACCATTGATGAAGAGGCCATAGCTCTGCTTCAGGTTGAGGATCGCGGTCGACTCCGGCGCCGGCGCATAGTCAAGGAAGGAAGTCATGTTCTAGTCCATCGTTACGTAGTCGGGGCCGCTGTAGTGGCCGGTGGTCAGTTTCTGTCGCTGCAGCAAAACATCATTGAGGAGGCTCGACGCGCCGAAGCGGAAGAGCTGTGGTTGCAGCCACTCCTCCCCGACGGTTTCCGCGACTGTCACGAGGTATTTGATCGCGTCTTTGGAAGTGCGGATGCCGCCGGCCGGCTTGACCCCGATTTTCTCGCCGGTGAGCCGGTGCCAGTCTTTGACCACCTGGAGCATGAGCAGCGTGACGGGAAGCGTTGCGGCCGGTGTGACCTTGCCGGTCGAGGTCTTGATGAAGTCGCCACCGGCCAGGATCGCGAGCCAGGATGCCCGGCGCACGTTGTCGTAGGTGTTCAGCTCCCCCGTCTCGAGGATCACCTTGAGGTGTGCAGAACTTCCATCCTCCCGGCGGCAGGCCTCTTTCACCGCGACGATCTGGTCGAACACCAGACCGTAGCGGCCGGAGAGGAATGCACCGCGGTCGATCACCATGTCGATCTCGTCTGCGCCCGCTGCGACGGCATCCTTCGTGTCGGCGATCTTCACCGGGAGGGAGGCGCGACCGCTCGGGAAGGCGGTTGCGACCGCGGCGATGTTGATGCCGGTGTCGGTGCCTGCCGCGTGAGCTGAACCGAGCGCCGCGACCGCATACGGCACCATGTCGCCGTAGACACAGACCGCGGCAACGCGTGGGGTGCCGTAATCTGACGGATCCGGGGTCATCGCCTTGGCGACCAGCGACTGCACCTTGCCCGGGGTATCGGCGCCCTCGAGCGTCGTGAGGTCGATGAGCCCGATGATGCGATCAAGGGCCCAGGCTTTCGATGTGGTCTTGATCGAGCGACTGCCAAGCGTTGCAGCCCGCGCTTCGAGTCCGACGGCGTCGACACCGGGAAGTCCCTCGAGATGGAGCCTGAGGCTCTTCTCGGTGAGTTCACCGCCGAGAGCCAGGTTCGCTCGCTGGGCCGGAGCCAGGGCGATCGAGCGTTCGATGGTCACTGTTCTTCCCTCATTCTTGTGGATCGCTGTTCATGGCGCATGTTCGAGGACCGCCGCGGCCGTTGCCTCGTCCGTGATGATGACGGTGCAGAGCGAGCTGCTCACGACCGCGCGGGCCACGTCGTGCTTTGATTCTCCGGCGATCACCGCGATGCTGATCTCTGCCGATCGCAGCTGGTCGAGCCCAAGACCAACCGTACGCTCGTCGAGACCCGGGTCGACGATATTGCCGTTCGCATCGATGTAGCGGCCGACAACGTCACCGACCGCTCCTCGTCTCACGAGTTCCGCAACGTCGCGGGGGCTCAGGTAGCCGCTGTCCACCAGCACCGAACTCTGATCCGCGACGCCAGCGCTGTAGAGATAGGCGGATGCCCGCGCCGCGAGTTCGATCACGCCGGCGACGGTTCGATCGGCTTCGATCGCGAGGCGGGTCTCGCGCCGCTCGAGAATCGCCGGAGAAGGCAGCAGCGTCGCGTTGCCGCCGCCCTTCTGAGCGATCGCGACCGCGGTCATCGCCGCGCTGCCCGCGCGCCGGTTGAGACTGACCCCGCCGTTGATCTGTACGACGTCAACGCCGCGAGCCCA
>JAYTEZ010000171.1:0-3640 GCA_043734805.1 Microbacteriaceae bacterium | reverse complement strand
CGGGTTGTGGCTCGCCGTCACCATCACGCCCGCGCTCACGTCGAGGTGCCGAACGGCGAAGGCGAGCACCGGCGTCGGAAGGAGGCGCGGCAGGATGATGGCCCGCACGCCGGCACCGGCCATGAGTTCGGCCGTGTCTGTCGCGAACACCTTCGAGTTCGTGCGGCCGTCGTAGCCGATGACGACGCTCGGACTGTCGCTCCGGGACAGCAGGTAGGCGGCGAAGCCCGCCGCCGCCTGCGCAACCAGAACGCGATTCATGCGGTTCGAGCCAGCCTCGATTCGGCCGCGAAGGCCCGCAGTCCCGAACTCGAGGCGGGTGTCGAAGCGATCGTGCAACTCGGCTAACGCTGCGGGGTCGCCGGCCGAGGCATCCGCGATCAGGCGGTCGAGTTCTGCGCGCGTCCGGTCATCCGGATCCTGGTCGCGCCAGGCCGTCGCAACGTCCACAATAGCGGCGTGCCCCGAGGGGGTCGCCGGCGCGCGAGGCGCTGTTTCGCGATCCGCAACGGCGGGCACATCCGAGACACTCACAGCTCGGCCACCATGCGCGCGAGAAGTGCGCCGATCACCGGCTCGGCGGACTTACCGGCCGCAAGCACTTCTTCGTGACTGAGCGGGGTCTTCTGGATGCCGGCGGCCAGGTTCGTGACGAGCGAAAGCCCCAAAATCTCCATGCCCGATTGCCGCGCGGCGATCGCCTCCAGCGCGGTCGACATCCCGACCATGTGTGCGCCGATCGTCTTCGCCATCTGCACCTCGGCCGGTGTTTCGTAGTGCGGCCCGCGGAACTGCGCGTAGACACCCTCGTCGAGGCCCGGATCCACAGTTTTTGCGACGGCGCGAAGCCTCGCGGAGTAGAGGTCGGTGAGATCGATGAAGGTCGCGCCCTCCAGCGGTGAGTCGGCGGTGAGGTTGATGTGGTCGCTGATGAGCACGGGCGTGCCCGGCGTCCAGGATTCGCGGATGCCGCCGGCACCGTTGGTGAGGATCATAATCGTCGCTCCCGTGGCGGCTGCGGTCCGCACGCTGTGCACGACCCGGCGCACGCCGTGGCCCTCGTAGTAGTGCGTGCGTGCACCGATGATCAGCGCGCGTTTCCCGTTTGGAAGAAGCACCGAGCGCAGGGTGCCGACGTGTCCCTCGAGCGCCGGCTTGCTGAATCCGGTGATCTCGGCGGCCGGAATCGTGGCCGTCGTCTCGCCGATCAGGTCGGCCGCCTTGCCCCAGCCACTGCCGAGCGTGAGCGCCATGTCGTGGTGTTCGACGCCGGTTCGTTCGGCGATCTCGGCCGCCGCCTGTGCGGCCACCGCGAATGGATCGGCTGTCGGATCGTCAAGAGGATTCGAACGCGTCGTTGGCATCCGACAACTCTATTGCTCCCGCTCTGGTGTCATCCCTTCCGTTCCCGTCGTTTCTCGCCCCTGCCCTTCCCCGCCCATCCATGCCCATCCATGCCCATCCGAAAACGCAGGAGATCGGCACGGATCGGCACGGTTCCGTACCGATTGCGGCGCTTTCATGGTGAATATCCTGCGTTTTCGGCATGACGGATCGCGTGAAGGGACGGAGCGGGGGCGCAGCGGCAGCGTTTGGCGGGCCTGCCGCACTACGGGAGAATGAGCGCATGGCCTATGAATTCGAGCGCAAGCAACGCATCGCGGTCGTCGGCGGTGGGCCCGGAGGCTACGAGGCGGCGCTCACCGGAGCGCAGATGGGCGCTCAGGTGACCGTCGTCGAGCGGGTCGGCGTGGGCGGCTCGGCCGTTCTCACCGATGTCGTGCCATCGAAGACCCTGATCGCGACCGCCGAAGCCGCCAATGCGATCGGCGAGGCGGCGGATCTCGGCGTGCAGTTCTTCACCCGCGGCGATTCCGGCCGGTCGATCCGCCCGGAGGTGGCTGTCAACCTCGCGGCGGTCAACCAGCGCCTCCTGCGCCTCGCGCACCAGCAGTCGGAGGACATGAAGTCCCAGCTCATCAAGGCCGGCGTCACCGTCATCCAGGGGGACGGGCGTCTGGACGGGCCGAACCGGGTGATCGTCTCGACCGGTAACGGCAGGAACGCCACAGACTTCGACGAGCTCGAGGCCGACACCATCGTCGTGTCGGTTGGCGCGAGCCCGCGCATCCTGCCATCGGCGAAGCCGGACGGCGAGCGCATCTTCACCTGGACCCAGCTCTACGACCTGCAGGAGACGCCGGAGCACCTCATCGTTGTCGGCTCGGGCGTCACCGGCGCCGAGTTCGCCTCCGCGTACACCGCGCTCGGCTCCAGAGTGACACTAATCTCGAGCCGCGAACAGGTCCTCCCGGGCGAGGATGCGGATGCCGCGCGCGTCATCGAGGACGTCTTCCGGCGCAACGGCATGACAGTGCTCTCCAAGTCCCGAGCGGAATCGGTCACGAGAACCGCGGATGGGGTGGTCGCCACCCTGAGCGACGGTCGCACCGTCGAAGGCAGCCACTGCCTGATGGCCGTCGGGTCGATTCCGAACACCGCCGGGATCGGATTGACGGAGGCGGGGGTGCAGCTCACGGAGTCCGGACACATTCGCGTGAACCGGGTGGCGCGCACGTCGATGCCGTCGATCTATGCGGCGGGGGACTGCTCGGACTTTTTGCCGCTGGCATCCGTCGCCTCGATGCAGGGTCGAACCGCGGTGTTCCACGCGATGGGTGACGCTGTCACGCCGACCGAGCTGCGGAACGTCGCATCGAATATCTTCACCCAGCCCGAGATCGCGACGGTCGGCTGGTCGCAGAAGCAGATTGAAGAGGGCCTCGTCAAGGGCGAGATCTACAAGCTGGCGCTCGCCTCGAACGCGCGCGCCAAGATGATGGGAATCAAGGACGGTTTCGTGAAGCTCTTCGCGAGCACCGGCTCCGGAACCGTCATCGGGGGAGTGATTGTTGCGCCGCGGGCGTCGGAGCTCATCCTGCCGATTGCGATCGCGGTGGAGCACCGCCTCACCGTCGACCAGGTCGCCCGTGCCTTCGCCGTGTATCCGTCGCTCTCGGATTCGATAACGGATGCCGCTCGCGCGATGCACATCGTCAACTAGCCGCAGCCCGCAGCGCTAGTCGACGATGTCGAGCAGCAGGTAACCGGATGAGACCGTTGCGCCGACGGCGGCGTTCACGTTTGCGATCGTTCCGTCTTTATGGGCGGTGATGGGCTGCTCCATCTTCATGGCCTCGAGCACGAGGATCAGATCGCCCTTGACGACCGGATCCCCCTCCGCGACCGCGAGTTTCACCACTGTTGCCTGCATCGGCGCCTTGACCGAGTCGCCGGTCGCGGTGACGACCGCTCCTGCGCCGCTGCGCCGCCTCGGGGCAGCGGCGAGCGCGGCAGAGGAAGCGGACATCAGTCGCGCGGGCAGGCTCACTTCGATGCGCTTGCCGTCAACCTCGACGACAATGCTCTGCCGCGCGGCGGTCGCGGGGGAGTCGGACAGCGAGCCGCTCCACGGTTCGATGTCGTTCGCGAACTCGGTTTCGATCCAGCGGGTATAAATCGAGAACGGCGACGAAGTGAAGGCCGGATCACGCACGATCTTTCGATGGAACGGAAGCACGGTCGGCAGGCCGGCCACCTCGAACTCGTCGAGGGCGCGGCGCGAGCGCTCGAGCGCGTC
>JAYTEZ010000170.1:0-3064 GCA_043734805.1 Microbacteriaceae bacterium | reverse complement strand
GTGCTCGAGCGCGCTGCCATTGCGAAGACGGAAGAGGTCGTCATCGGCCTCAACCAGATTATCGAAGGTCTCGGGAAGAGGCGCTGACATGGCCACGATCCTCAGGATGCCGGAAGTGCTGGCCAATGCCACAGAAGCAGTGTTGTCAACCTGGCTGATCGATGTGGGTCGCCCATTTTTGGCAGGCGAGACGCTTGCCGAGATTGAAACAGACAAGGCGCTGGTCGACCTGCCGGCCGAGCAGGACGGAATCCTGGGACGTGTCCTTGCTCGCTCCGGCGATTCAGTCGAGGTGGGTGCCCCCATCGCTGTGCTGATCAGTGTTGGCGAAACGGAAGCGGATATCGACGCCGCACTTGGTGGCCATGCCCTTGCGACGGCTGTGTTGACTGACGCCCAAGCAAGCCACCCCGGCGTTCTCCCGACGGATTTGCCAGACGGTGGCGCGGCCATTTTCAGCAGGACCACGAGCAGTCCTACCGGCTCAGCGGCCCATCCTGGCCGTTTGTTCGCCAGCCCAATTGCGCGGCGCAATGTGAAGGACAATGGACTCGACCTGGCCGGCATTACGGGGACCGGACCCGGCGGGCGCATCGTGCGTCGCGACGTAGAAGAGGCGATCGCTGCGCGATCAAGCACAGCGCCTCCGACGGTCGGGATCGAGCATGCTCCCGTGCCCGTGCCCCTGCCCGCAACCGCCGCAGTCGCGGGAGCTCCCGCAGGGGCGCCCAGTGGATATACCGCTATCCCACACACCGGAATGCGGCGTGCGATAGCGCGGCGATTGACCGAGAGTAAGTCCACTGTGCCGCATTTCTATCTGACCGCGGAGTGCAAAGTTGATGAATTGCTTGCACTGCGAAAGCGCGTCAACGATGTCTCGCAGGTGAAGGTTTCTGTCAACGACTTCGTCGTCAAGGCCGTCGCGGCGGCCTTCTCGGACGTCCCCGAGGCCAACGTGACCTGGACCGATACCCATCTTCGGCGATACGATCATGTCGATATCGCGGTCGCTGTAGCCACGGATGGCGGCTTGCTCACCCCGGTCGTGCGAGGGGTTGATGGCCTTAGCCTCCTCGGCGTCAGCGCGCGAATCCTGGAACTTGTCACGCGGGCTCGGTTGGGGCGATTGCGCCAGGAAGAGCTTGAGGGCGGAAGTTTTTCCGTCACAAACCTCGGGATGTACGGCACGACGGCATTCTCGGCGATCCTCAATCCACCGCAGTCAGGAATCCTGGCTGTCGGTGCGGCGAGACAACAGGCCGTGGTTGTTGATGGAGCGCTCGCCGTGGCCACCGTGATGCGATGCACGCTGTCCGTCGACCATCGGGCAGTCGATGGGGCTTTGGCCGCGCAGTGGCTCAAGGCATACACCGCGCGCATCGAGAATCCGATTTCAATTCTGATCTGAATCGTCGAGCCTGGCACCGGGTGTTGAGCAGATTGTGGAACCCGCGCTCTGCTAAACCCGGGGCGATTCAGTTTCGCGGCGCAGCTACTTCTTCGATCCGGAAGCGCCGCGCCCGAACCGCGGCAGGCTGATCCGAGCCCGGGCGGTCCGCACTCGGGCGGGCCGCACGATCGGCTCAAGGTCGAGTGGGAACGACACGGGGGCAGGGCCGAAGGCGTTGCGGGAACTGGTCACGACCTTGCGACCGAGCAGGTGATTGCCCGTCCCACCGATGACAGCGCCAATTCCGAACGGGATTGCGCGGCCGACGATGCTCGCGCCCTGGGTGGCCACGAACCTCCGCAGAAACGCGCGTTTGACCCGGTCGCCGATCTGTCCCATGGCTGCTTTCGGAAGACTCTTCGTGACGAGTTCGCCCCAAAATCGACCGCGGGTAGGCCCGATGCCGGCGGCCTGGCTTGCCAGCTGACGCACGAGGTCCGAACCGGCCGTTCCGAGCATCATGGTCATGGCGAGGGTTCGGGCGCGTTCCGGGTCGTCGACCGCGATCCCGTGCACCTCGGTGACTGACTGTGCAAACAGCGCGCTCGCCTCGAGAAAGCTGGCGGTTTCCACGCCCGAAAGGGCAAGTGACACCCCGACACCGACGCCCGGTATCACGGCGCTCGCTCCGACCGCCGCGCCGGCTGTCGTGACCGCGGTGAGGTAGTGGCGCTCGAGAATCGCGATGACCTGCGCGGGGCTCGCATCCGGATGCTGGCGGCGCACGCGCCGCACGTGAGCGAGCACGAGTGGACGCTGCACCGACAGCAGCTTCTCGACCCCCTTCTCGACCGGAACGGAAGACCGCTTCTTAGCCGGAACAATGGTCATCACCTCGCCCCGTATTCCGAGTTGTAGCGGTCGAGCACCTCCGTGATTGAGGCGTCGAGAACGAGTTTGCCCTTGTCGAGGTACAGCCCGCGGGTACAAAAGCGTTCGAGGTCCTTCTCGCTATGGGACACAAAAAACAGAGTACGCCCGCCCGCCAGGAGTTCCTCGATGCGCCGGTAGCACTTCTCCCGGAACGCCTTGTCGCCGACAGCCAGCACCTCATCGACGAGGATGATCGGCTCCTCGAGGCGGGAGATCACGGCAAACGCGATCCGCACCTTCATCCCGCTGGAGAGGTGTTTGAACGGCGTGTCGAGGAAGTCGCCGATTTCTGCAAAGTCGATGATCTCGTCGAACCGCTCGTCGATCTCGGCCTTTTTCATGCCGTGCAGGCCCGCGGTGAGATAGACGTTGTCGCGCACCGTGAGGTCGTCGACAAAGCCGCCGGTGATTTCGATGAGCGGAGCAACCCCCGCGCTCACCTGCACGCTTCCCTCATCGGGGAAGACGACCTCGGCTACAAGCTTCAGCAGTGTCGACTTGCCCTGTCCGTTACGACCGACCACCCCGATCGCCTCGCCGGGCGCCACGCTGAAGCTCACGTGGCGCAGCGCCCAGAACTCGTCGGGTCGGCTGCGCCGTTTCGACTCCGCAAAGAGGTCCTTGAAGCTGCGGCGCGACCGGCGGTTGCGTTTGAACCGGATGCCGACATCGGAGACCTCGATGACGGGCGGCACTGCGCCTGATTGTTCGGCCATGTCAGATTTCCTTCAGCACGGT
>JAYTEZ010000169.1:0-3978 GCA_043734805.1 Microbacteriaceae bacterium | reverse complement strand
CGGTAATCGAGTCGACGGCGGGCATCACCGCGCGGGACTGACATCCAGCAATTGGCCCTCCCGCACCGTTGTGGGCGCCGATTGCCGGAAATCGACCCCAAAACGGGCTCGGCGAACATGCTGGAGCACCGGCCACCTCGTAGCGTAGAGCTACGACGGAGGGGAGTTCAATGCTGCGGGTCGACAGGATTTCGAAGTGGTTCGGCGAGCGCGCCGCTCTGCGGGAGGTGAGCTTCGAGGTCGGAGCCGGGAGGATCACCGGCTTCGTCGGCGCGAACGGGGCCGGCAAGACGACTGCCATGCGCATCATCCTTGGTGTGCTTGCTTCCGATTCCGGCGAAGTGACCCTCGCGGGCGAGAAACTCGCGGCGGACGACCGGCGCATCTTCGGCTACATGCCGGAAGAACGCGGTCTCTACCCGAAAATGCGCGTCGCGGAGCAGGTCACCTACCTCGGCCGGCTGCACGGCATGACCCAGCGCGCTGCGGCGGCCAGCACCGCGAAGTTGCTCGAGCGTCTCGAACTGGCACCCCGGGCGAACGACACGGTCGAAAGTCTGTCCCTCGGCAATCAGCAACGCGCCCAGATCGCAGCGGCTCTCGTGCACGAGCCGGAAGTGCTCATCCTCGACGAGCCGTTTTCGGGCCTCGATCCGATGGGGGTCGAGACCGTGCTCGCCGTGTTGAAGGATGCCGCCGCGCAGGGGGCGCCGGTGTTGTTTTCGAGTCATCAGCTCGACCTGGTCGAGCGGTTGTGTGACGATCTCGTCATCATCGCCGACGGCGAGATCCGGGCGAGCGGGGCGCGGGAACAGTTGCGGAAGGAGCACAGCCGCAACCGTTTCGAGATCGAGGTCGTGGGCGACGCTGGCTGGATCGGGCAGCTCGACGGGGTGGCCGTGATCGAGTCCGATGGCGGAACGGCGGTGTTTGATGTGACGGATTTCGCACGGGCGCAGCGGGTGTTGCGACAGGCCGTGGACGTCGGCGGCGTCGTGCGGTTCGCGCCGCAGCATCCGTCTCTCGCCCAGATCTTCAGGGAGGTCATCCGGTGACGAGTTCGCCGGCACGAACGCAGGTTCCCACTTTCGCCCGGAGCACCGCGCTCATCGCGCGGCGCGAGATCACGATGCGACTCCGCAGCAAGGCCTTTGTAATCTCCACGGGAATTCTGTTGTTGACCGTTGTGGCGTCGATCGTTATCGGGAGCATCGCCAGTGCGAACACCACGCCGCCGAGAGTTGCGGCGGTGGGCGCCGCGAACCAGCTACTGAGGAACACCGGCCTCACGATCACGAAGGTCGAGACCGTCACCGAGGCGAGAGCGCTTGTCGCCGCCGGGAAGGTGGATGCCGCGGTGATTCCCGATGCCGACCCGAAATCGCCGCTCGGCATCCGCGTCATCGCCCTCAACTCGCCACCGAGTGACGTGCTGTCCCGGCTGAGCATCACGCCCCCGGTCGAGGTGCTCGAACCACCGAAACAAAACCCAGGTCTGGCCTATCTGGTCGCGATCGGTTTCGGCGTGATGTTCTTAATGTCCGCGGTCACGTTCGGCAGCATCATTGCCCAGAGTGTCGTCGAAGAGAAGCAGACCCGAGTGGTCGAGATCCTCATGTCGACCATTCCGGTGCGAACGCTGCTCACCGGCAAACTGCTCGGTAACAGCATTCTGGCCTTCGCCCAGATAGCCGCCGTCGCCGTTCTGACTGGAGCGGGCCTCCTCAGCACGGGCCAGCCCAACCTCCTCGGACTTCTCGGGCCGTCGATCATCTGGTTCGTGGTGTTCTTCGCCTGTGGATTCGTTCTGTTGGCCGCCCTCTTCGCCGCGGCCGCGTCCATGGTCTCGCGCCAGGAAGACATGGCGTCGGCGACCACACCGGTGACCATGCTGGTGATGATCCCGTACTTCCTGGTGATCTTCTTCAACGACAATCCACTGGTGTTGGGGATCATGTCGTATGTTCCGTTTTCGGCACCGGTCGGGATGCCGATGCGCGTCTTCCTCGGAACCGCAGCATGGTGGGAACCGATCCTGTCGCTCGTCATCCTTCTCCTCTCGACGGCCGGCGTCATCGCGATCGGATCGCGGATCTATGCCAACTCGCTGCTGCGGATGGGCGGCCGGGTGAAGCTGAAAGAGGCGCTGGCGCGCAGATCCCGCTGACCGCTGGCAATCGACGCTTCTCGGCTGGTAAGCGGGTCGGATTGCTGGATCTGACTCTCGGGATGGTCGAATAGGCGAGACTGGAAGGATGACTCAACTACACGATCCCGCCCAAAGGGGTTTCGCGTCCGACAACTACGCCGGCGCTCATCCCGAGGTGCTGGCCGCGATCGCCGAGGCCAACGGTGGCCACCAGATCGCGTATGGCGAAGACCTCTACACCGCCCGACTGCAGGAGGTCGTCAAGGGGCACTTCGGCGACCAGGCCGAGGCGTTCCCGGTCTTCAATGGCACCGGCGCGAACGTCACCGCTCTCACCAGTCTGCTGCCGCGCTGGGGTGCAGTCATCACGACCTCGACCGCGCACATCCACACCGACGAAAACGGTGCGCCGGAGAGGATCGGCGGGCTCAAGCTCCTCACCATCCCGACCGCCGATGGCAAGCTCACCCCCGCGCTCATCGACCGGGAGGCCTGGGGCTGGGGCGACGAACACCGCGCTCAGCCACTGGCGGTCAGCATCACGCAGACGACAGAGCTCGGCACCCTGTACTCGGTCGACGAGATCCGGGCGATCGCGGAGCACGCGCACTCCCTCGGCATGAAACTGCACCTGGATGGCGCCCGCATCTCCAACGCGGCCGCGGCTCTCGGGGCTGGGTTGCGTGACTTTACGACGGATGCCGGCGTCGACATCCTGAGCTTCGGAGGCACCAAAAACGGCCTGCTTTATGGTGAGGCGATCGTTGTGCTGAATCCTTCCAGCTCCGATGGCCTGATCTACCTTCGCAAGCTCAACATGCAGCTCTCCTCGAAAATGCGATTCGTCAGCGCGCAGTTGATCGCGTTGCTTACGGATGACCTGTACCTGCGCTCCTCCGGCCACGCCAACGCAATGGCGGCTCACCTGCGGCACCGTCTCGAGGACGCAATCGCGGAAGGCGTGATCAACGGGCTCTCCTTCAGCCAGCCAACCCAGGCGAACGCGGTGTTCGCGATGCTGCCGAACGAGTCGGCCGACCGCATCCGAGAACAGGTGCGCTTCTACGACTGGGACCGCGCGAAGGGCGAGGTGCGCTGGATGACCGCCTTCGACACAACGACGGGCGACGTCGACGCGTTCGTCGCGGCGATCATTTCTGAATTGCGGGTCGAGTAGCGCGAGGGACGAGCCCGCGTACTTGCACTGAGTAGCCGTCTACGGCGTGTCGAAGTGTCGAGACCCCGGTTCATCGCGGCCCACTCGCCCGGCAGTCCGGCCTCGCGCGCTACTCGCCCTTGCGGATGCTGAGCGTGTCGTTGTCGGAGTCCAGGTCGACCACCACGGTGTCGCCATCGCGGATGTCGCCACCAAGCAACGCCATCGCCAGCTTGTCGTCGATCTCGTGCTGCATGAGGCGCCGAAGCGGGCGGGCGCCGTAGATCGGATCGTAGCCACGCTCGGCCAGCCAGGCGCGAGCATCCGGAGTCACTGCCAACTGGAGCCGACGATCCTGCAGTCGCCGCGACAGCCGATCGATGTAGAGTTCGACGATTTGGGCGAGGTCGTCTTTCGACAGAGTAGAAAAGATCACGATGTCATCGAGGCGGTTAAGAAATTCGGGCTTGAACGCCTGGCGTACCATCGCGTTGACCGCCTCCTCTTTCGCCTCGAGACTGAGCGTCTGGTCGACGAGGTACTGGCTGCCGAGATTGGAGGTCAGGATGAGGATGGTGTTGCGAAAGTCGACCGTACGACCCTGGCCGTCCGTGAGCCTGCCGTCATCGAGCACCTGGAGCAGCACATCGAAGACTCCGCTATGGGCCTTCTC
>JAYTEZ010000168.1:0-8632 GCA_043734805.1 Microbacteriaceae bacterium | reverse complement strand
AGTCGCCACCGGAACAGGAAGGCCCGGGAGACCGGATAAAAACGACGCTCAACCATGCCCGGTTGGGAACGACCGTTAATCAGAGAGGGGCGGCGCCTGTTGGGGGGAACCGACGCCGCCACAGCAACGCTGGATTGGGGGGAATCACTTGCGCGTTGCTTACCGAATTTGCATTCGACGGACTTCAGTGTACTCCAGCAATCCTCCCACGCAAGGGGAACGGGAGGAGAATTGGGCGTACTGACAGGGACGAGTGTCGAGGTGCGCGGTAACACGCGGTGGGCTTCGCTGCGCCCCGGTCTAGGATCGGAACAGAATTTCCATCCGGGGCGTCGACGCTCACCCGGCACGAGGAGGCAGCGATGTCCAACAGTTCAATCGACAGCCTGTTGCACGAGGAACGACGCTTCCCGCCGAGTGCATCCTTCGCGAAAGACTCCATCGCACGACCCGCGATGTACGAGGCGGCGAAAGCCGATCGACTCGAATTCTGGGCCGAACAATCACGAGAACTGCTGCACTGGCACAAGGGCTTCACTCACACCCTCGACTGGTCCAACGCCCCGTTCGCGACCTGGTTTGCGGATGGCGAACTCAACGTCGCCTACAACTGTCTCGACCGCCACGTGCTGGCCGGCAACGGCGATCGGATCGCGATTCACTGGGAGGGTGAGCCCGGCGACAGCCGCGACATCAGCTACGCGGAACTCACAGCCGAGGTCAAGCGCGCGGCCAATCTGCTCACGAAGCTCGGCATCCGGAAGGGTGACCGGGTCGCCATCTACCTGCCAATGATCCCCGAGGCGGTTGTCGCGATGCTCGCCGTCGCCCGCATCGGCGCCGTGCACTCCGTGATCTTCGGCGGCTTCAGCGCCGAAAGCATTCGCTCCCGCATCGACGACGCGAGCGCGAAACTCGTCATCACCGCCGATGGCGGCTGGCGCAAGGGCAAGGTCAGCCCGCTCAAGCCGGCGGTGGATACCGCGCTCGCCAAGGAGGGTGTTCACACGGTCGAGAACGTGCTGGTGGTCAAGCGCGGCGACAACGAGGTGGAGTGGGTTGAGGGCCGCGATCTCTGGTGGCACGAAGCGATCGCGACCGTCGATGCCGAGCACGAGGCGGAGGGTTTCGAGGCGGAGCAGCCACTGTTCATCCTCTACACCTCGGGCACGACCGGCAAGCCGAAGGGCATCCTGCACTCCAGCGGCGGCTATCTCACCCAGGTGGCGTTCACCCACAAGTACGTCTTCGACCTGCATCCGGAGACCGACGTCTATTGGTGCACCGCCGACGTCGGCTGGATTACCGGCCACAGCTATGTCATCTATGGCCCGCTCGCCAACGGGGCGACGCAGGTGCTTTACGAGGGAACGCCCGACGCGCCGCACGCCGGCCGCTGGTGGGAGATCATCCAGAAGTACGGCGTTTCCATCTTCTATACGGCGCCGACAGCCGTTCGTTCGTTCATGAAACTCGGCCGCGAGATTCCGGATGCTTTTGACCTCTCGTCCCTGCGAGTGCTCGGCAGCGTCGGCGAACCCATCAACCCGGCGGCGTGGGTCTGGTACCGGGACGTGATCGGTGGCGGTAACACCCCGATCGTCGACACCTGGTGGCAGACCGAGACCGGCGCGATCATGATCTCGGCTCTGCCCGGGATCACGATAACGAAGCCTGGATCGGCGCAGGTCGCGCTGCCCGGCATTTCGATCGACGTGCTCGATGAGGCCGGAACTGCAGTGCCAGCCGGAGAAGGGGGGTTGCTCGTCGTCAGCGAGCCCTGGCCGTCGATGCTGCGCGGGATCTGGGGTGACCCGAAACGTTTCGTCGAGACCTACTGGAGCAAGTTTGCGGATGTTGCGGACGGTCCGAAGTACTTCGCCGGCGACGGCGCCCGGCTCGACGAGGACGGCGACATCTGGCTACTCGGTCGCGTGGACGACGTAATGAATGTGTCTGGCCACCGCCTCTCGACAGCGGAGATCGAGTCGGCGCTCGTTTCACATCCGATGGTCGCCGAGTCAGCCGTCGTCGGCGCCGCGGACGAGACCACCGGCCAGGCCGTCGTCGCCTTTGTTATTCTGCGCTCCGACCAGTCGGCGTTGCAGACGGCGGACGAAGCCAGTGCCCTCCTGCGCATCCACGTCGCTGAGCAGATCGGCGCGATCGCCCGGCCGCGCCAGATCTTCATCGTGGCCGAACTGCCGAAGACCCGCTCAGGCAAGATCATGCGTCGCCTGCTGCAGGATGTCGCGGAAGGCCGAGACATCGGCGACACCACGACGCTCGCCGACTCCACGGTCATGCAGATCATCGGCGCGAAGGTGACCTCGGCCGGTTGAGCCGCACTCGCTGCCCCACCAACGTTATGACCTAAGCGAATTCCAGGATGAGCTCGATCTCGACGGGCGAGTCGAGCGGCAGCACCGCGACCCCGACCGCGCTGCGAGCGTGAACGCCAGCATCGCCAAAAAGCTTGCCAAGCAACTCCGAGGCGCCGTTGATCACGCCCGGCTGCCCGGTGAATGAGGGGTCGGATGCCACGAAGCCGACCACCTTGACGACGCGGGTCACCCGATCCAGCGACCCGATCGCGGACTTCGCGGCGGCGAGGGCGTTGAGCACGCAGGTTGCGGCGTATCCGCGAGCATCCTCGGCGGAGACGGCGGAACCCACCTTCCCCGTTGCCGGCAGCGCGCCAGCGACGAATGGCAACTGACCGGAGGTGAAGACGAGGTTTCCGCTGACAACGGCGGGCACATAGGCCGCCAGAGGCTTGGCCACGGCGGGAATTTCGAGGCCGAGTTCGGCCAGGCGGTCATCCAGTTTCGACATTAGTTGTCGTCCTTCTTCTCACGCTTGAGATAGGCGACAAGCCCGCCTTCGGGGCCGGTGACGATCTGCACGAGCTCCCAGCCCTCCGATCCCCAATTATTGAGAATCGCGGTGGTGTTGTGCACAATGAGCGGTGTGGTGACGTACTCCCAGGTCGGCATCAGGGCATCCCTTCAGGTTCAGCGAAGACGGCAGACGTAGCTTCCGATTCTAGGGCGCAAAAAACACGACGTTCCGGTCTGCTCACCGCATTTGGTGGCCTGGCGGGTTTCAGCGAGCCCTCGACGCGAGCACCCCTTGCACCAGACGGTGGCTCGTTGACCGGCAACTCTCAGCCATCGTCCGATACCCTTCAGACTATGTTTGCCCAAAAATTGAAGCCAACTGGCGTGCTCGGAGGCATCGCTGGCCTCATCGGCTTCAGCGCACTTGCCGGTGTACTCGTGACCGCACTGGTCACCCCAGCGCTCGCTGTCACCGGCACGACGGCCAAGGGAACGATCGGAATTTTCGAAAACCTCCCCGATTTTATCCAAATAGGTGGACAGTCCCAACAGAATCAGATTTATGGCATGCGCGCTGGGGCGCCGGTGTTGATTGCAACGACGTACAAGCAAAATCGCCAAGAGGTGAGTTGGGAAAACGTCTCCCCGTTCCTCAAGGATGCCGCGGTGGCCGGCGAGGACCGCCGCTTCTTCACTCACGGTGGAGTCGATGTCCCGTCCATCGCGCGCGCCTCCCTGACCAACAGTTCGACCTACACCAGCGGTAGCTCCACTCTCGACATGCAGCTCGTGAAAAACATCCTGCTGCAGGAGGCATTCGCCTTGAAGCCGGGCAAGGCCAGGGACGCGGCCATGAATGCGGCAATCGAGACGACGATTCCCCGCAAGCTCAAGGAAATGAAACTGGCGATCGGACTGGACAAGCGCTATACGAAGAAGGAAATTCTTCTCGGTTACCTGAATATCGTCGGTATGGGCTCCAACACTTATGGCGTCGAATCAGCCGCGTTGCAATATTTCAGCGTGCACGCGAAGGATGTCACCCTGGCCCAGGCCGCAAGCCTTGTTGCCATTGTGCAAGGGCCCAATAAAACAAACCTCGGTAACCCGAAAAATTACCCAGCCAACAAGGATCGTCGCGACCAGATTCTTAATGCAATGCTCGACACGAAAAAGATCACCCAAAAACAACACGATGAGGCGATCGCAACAAAGATCGCCGACGTGGTCAAGCCGGGTTCGGTCAACAGTGGTTGCCGCAACGCCATCGAGGCGGGATTCCCGTGCGACTACGTCACCAAGCTGATCACCGCGCCCGCCATGACGTTCGACGGGGTGGCGCCTGTGGTCGAAGCACTCGGTGCCACGCCCGCCGATCGCCAGGCAAATTGGGATAAGGGTGGCTACAAGGTCTACACGAGCATCGATCTCGATCTGCAGAAGAAGGCTCAAGATATTCTGAATGAGCAGGCACCCCCATCCGAGGCGCGATTCCAATTGGGCGCGGCATCTGACACGGTGGAGGTCGGCACGGGTCGAATTCTCGCTATGGCGCAGAATAAAAAATTCGATGACGCTTCGGGGGTCGATACCCAGCTGACGGCAGCGGTCAACTACAGCACAGATCAGCCCTATGGCAACTCGACCGGTTTCCCGACCGGATCGACATTCAAGGTCATCGATCTCGCGAACTGGTTGCAGAATGGTCACGGTCTGAACGATCTCATCAACGGGAACGGCCCGGGAAGCTACAAATTGTCGGATTTCACCTGGTCGTGCGACCCGAGCATGTCAACCAATGAACCTTTCAAGGTGCCCAACGACGGTGGGGCCGGTGGAGGCTACATGACCGTCAAAGCGGGCCTTGTCGGATCGGTCAACAACGTCTTCATGCGCATGGCCCAAAAGCAGGACATGTGCAGCATCCGCGACACCGCAACCGCCATGGGCGTGCACCTCGCCAAAATTCCCAATCCGCTGGTGCTCAATCCGACTTTCGTTCTCGGCACCAACGCGATCGCTCCGCTCACCATGGCTGCCGTGGCAGCTACGGTCGGTGGGGGCGGCTTGCACTGCACCCCGATCATCATCGACAAAGTCATCGACCCGGCCGGCAAGACGCTCGACGGTCAGCGCAAGACCTGTAACCAGGCGCTTACCGCCGATGTAGCCGCCGGAACAGCCAACGCCATGGTAGCGAGCATGACGGGCGGAACCAGTGCGCCCGCTAACCCGCGCGATGGAATCGCCATTGGCGGCAAGACCGGAACCTCCAGCAACACCGATAACGACTGGGTCATGGGCACCACCACCAAGATCGCCACCGCGGTATGGACCGGCAACGTGACGGGGAGCGTCGCCCTCAAAAATTACCGGAACCCGATCACCGGCGGCAATTACTACACCACGTCGCGCTTCAACATTCTCAAAGCGGTCATGCGGCAAGCGAACGCGGCCTATCCCGGAGAAAAGGCATTTCCCGTCGCATCCGCCGCCGTCCTCGGGGGATCGTCGGCAACCGTTCCCTCAGTCGTTGGCCAGACGGCCAGCCAGGCGCAGTCGCTTCTGGAGGGCCTCCAGTTCCAGTACCAGGATGGCGGCCCCGTCGCATCCGGACTCCCCGTCGGTCGTGTCGTCAGCACTGACCCCACCGCCGGATCAAAGGTTGCGTACGGCGCTACGGTTACCGTCTACACGAGTGATGGAAGCCTCGCCACGACAATGCCCAATGTTGTCGGGATGACGCTCAAAGAGGCGAACTCTGTCATCGACTCCTACGGCTTCAGCTCCAGCAACATCCTCATCACCTGGGTTGCGGGGTCACCGCTGCCCGGTCAGCCAGACAGCGCGTGCAACGTGCAAAGCTCGAACCCGTCCGCCGGGTCTCCCGCTACCAAGGCGGATACGGTGACGCTCGCTGTGCACGGATCGCCAGCCGGAAAAGAGCCAACCCCGGCGTGCAAACTGTGACGCGCAACTCTGACCGGACTGTCGCGGGCACGGCCCTGGCAGCACTGGCGATCGCTGGCTTCGGCGCGCTCGCCTGGGGCACACTCATCGAGCCCACCCGTTTCACGCTTCGTCGGGAAACCGTGCCGGTGCTGCAGCCCGGCGCCCGTCCGCTCACCGTGCTGCACATCTCCGATCTGCACATGGCACCGTGGCAGAAAGCAAAGCAGGACTGGATTCGCGGGCTCGCCATCCATGAGCCCGACCTGATCGTCGATACCGGAGACAACCTCGGCCACGAACGAGGCATCGAGGCCGTCGAGCACGCGCTCGAACCGTTCCGCGGTGTACCCGGCGTCTTCGTGCACGGCTCGAATGATTACCACGGCCCCGTGGCAAAGAATCCGCTCGCGTACCTCACCGCGCGATCCAGGTTTCAGCACAGTCCCCCGAACCTGGACACCGAACGCCTCACCTCGTTCTTCGAAGGGCTCGGCTGGCTGGGACTCAACAACACGGCGCGGGCCATGAGTATCATGGGTTCCCGGCTCGAGTTTTTGGGCGTCAACGATGCGCACATCGGCTGGGACAAGCTCGACAAGCTCCCCGGAGCACTGGACGATCTGCGCGAAAATGTTGGCTGGCAGGATGAGTCGGCAGGCCCCGATCCCGTGACCATCGGCCTCACCCACTCGCCATACCAACGCGTGCTCAACTCTCTCGTCAACTACGGCGCGGAGCTGGTCTTCGCCGGACACACCCACGGCGGACAGGTTCGCGTGCCCGGATACGGCGCACTGGTCACCAACTGCGACCTCCCGCGGGACCAGGCGAGGGGGCTCAGCCTCTGGCATCACGCTCGTCGCGTTGCCTACCTCAACGTCTCGGCGGGTCTCGGCACGTCCATCTATGCGCCGGTCAGATTCGCCTGTCCGCCCGAGGCGACACTGCTGACACTCGTCGGTCGCGAATCCGCTATTCTTGATGAGGCTCACGTGATGAATCGGAAGATTCGCGCGTAAGGCAATCGGGGTGTGGCGCAGTTTGGTAGCGCGCTTCGTTCGGGACGAAGAGGTCGTGGGTTCAAATCCCGCTACCCCGACAATAGTGAAGGGCCGCAGCTCCTGCGGCCCTCCCGCGTTGGTCCGCAGATACCGGGCGCCTAGGTGAAGTCGGGGTCGGGCGCCGAGCCGTACGCTGTCTCGGCGGGCTCAACCAGGACGCGACGACGGACGCTGCCAAGCTGGCCGTTGCTCTCCTCGAGGTAGCACTGGCCGCACAGTGATTCGTACGAGACCTCGGCGCCGCTGGCCATTGACGCGTCGATTGCCACCTGGTCGCCGTCAAAGGTGAACACGCCGCCGATCTGGCGTGCGTTGAAGACGGCCTTGCGGCCGCAGCGACAGATCGTCTTGAGCTCTTCGAGGGAGTGCGAGATCTCCAACAGGCGACGACTCCCGGGGAAGGCGACGGTCTGGAAGTCGGTGCGGATGCCGTAGGCGAGCACCGGAACAGCCTCCTGAATGGCGATCCGCAGAAGGTCGTCGACCTGCGACTCGGTGAGGAACTGCGCTTCGTCCACGAGCAGGCAACTCACACCCACCCCGGTCGAGCGCAGCACTCGCTCACGTTCGCGCACAAAGATTGCGTACACATCGTCATCGGGTGCGACCACAAAATCGACCGGGCGGCTCACCCCGAGCCGGGAAATGATGAGGCTGTCGCCTTTGGTGTCGATCCGCGGTTTGGCGAGCAGCACCTGCTGCCCGCGCTCCTCGTAGTTGAAGGCCGCCTGAAGCATCGCGGTGCTCTTGCCACTGTTCATGGCACCGTATCGGAAATAAAGTTTGGCCACTACTGGAGATATCCGTCCTCGGCGGCCCGTCGGATCAAATCCGCTTTCTTGCTCGCCGGTCTATTTGCCTTTGCATACTTCTCGCGCACCCGACGCAGGTAGGTTTTGGCGGTTTCGTACTGCACGTTCATCTGCAGGGCAACCTCGGTGATACTCAAGCCGGACACATACAGCTTAAACGCCTCGGCCTCCCCGTGGCTCAGCTTGGGCCGCGACTGGTGGGCTGCGCCGACGGGCAGCGGTCTCCAGTCTTTCTGCAGATTCGCTCCCATTTCGACGCCCATGATCGCTCGTGCTCTGTCCATGACCTCGCGCATCGTTATTGACTTGGAAAGGAAAGCGGATGCGCCCGCGTCGAGTGCACGCTCCCGGGCCTCGCGCGTGTCCAGGCTGCTCAACACGATGACCTTCGCGCCCGCGGCACGGCAGGTGCGAACCCGCGCTTCGATCGATACGGGCTCTTTCAACTGGAAGTCGATGAAGACAAGCTCGGTGGGGAAGTTGTTGCTGTGCACCAGCTGAAGCCAGGTGGGCGCGCTGAGAACGAGATCGAAGTCGGGCGCGTTTGCGTTGATCCAACTGCTCAGGCTGTCGAGCAGAACTTCGTGGTCGTCAAGAATCGCGAGACGCACTCGATGCCCGGGGCGGGCTCCCGTCTGGCTAGCGGTGCTCATAGGAAAACCTTAGTGTGAGGGTTGACTGTGCGAACCCAACATCCAGGTTTGCGAACACGGCACCCAGAAGAGCGAAGTATGGGGCTAATTCCGAGCGCGCGACGTGGTCAGCGACGTCCAGTTCGGCGGTGATCCTGCCGTGGCAGTCGCCATCGTCCCGAGACAGCACGATACGCACAGCACTCCGGTCGAAATGAGGCGACTCGACGAGAGCGGCCAGTAGTGCGCGCACAGCCGTGCGCTGGTCGCCAATCATCCGAGGAGCGAGGCGCTCGGGATCGTTCACGACGACCTTCGCGGCACCAGCGTCTTTC
>JAYTEZ010000167.1:0-2299 GCA_043734805.1 Microbacteriaceae bacterium | reverse complement strand
GACGCTCGAGGCCCGGTCGAGCTGCTCCAGATAGTCGAGCGGGTTGTCGCCATCGCTGATTTCCAGGTGCGTGTGGTTGTCGTAGACACCGACGACAAGTGCCTCCGGCAGAGGAGGGTGGCTGAGATCGCGGGTCTGCCCGTGCTCGGAGCTCGTGTCACGCTGGCGAACATGCTGAGTTGTGGCCGCGTGCGATGGGTCGGTCATGCCGTCGTGCCGGGGTCGACCTGTTCGATTCGAGGGAACAGAGACGACTCGAGGGCGGTGACGGATGGCCCGCCAGTCCACTCCCACGCCGCGCGCACGTTGTGGTCGGCGACCGCACCGTTCCCTCCAATGGCGCTCCAGAGCTTGGCAGCGGCATCCGGGATGAATGGCGAGAGCAGCACCGCGAGGGTGCCAAGACCGCGCACCACCGTGAATAGCACGGTGTCGAGACGCTCCGAATTCGCGGGATTCTTGGCGAGCGCCCACGGTTCCTGGATAGTGATGTAGCCGTTGAGTTCGTCGACAAGAGTCCAGATCGAGGCGAGCGCCTCGTGGATGGCGAGGCGCTCGATCGCGGCATCGGCGTCCGCGGTCACGGCGCGCTCCGTCGCCCGGATCGACTCGTCAGCCTCCACGAAGTCGCTCGGGGTCGGTATGACGCCGTCACGATAGCGCGTGACCATGGCAATCACACGCGAGGCGAGGTTTCCAAAGCCGTTCGCGAGCTCGGCCTGGTACCGCGCCGAGAGGTCTTCCCAGCTGAACGAACCATCCTGGCCGAAGCTGATGGCGCGCATGAAGTAGTAGCGGAATGCATCCACACCAAAAGTTTCGGTGATCTCGGAGGGTGCGATGCCGGTGAGCTTGGACTTCGACATCTTCTCGCCGCCGACGAGCAGCCAGCCGTGTCCGAAAACCCGGCGTGGAACGGGAAGGTCGGCCGCCATCAGCATCGCCGGCCAGATGACGGCGTGGAAACGCGCGATGTCCTTGCCGACGAGTTGCACGGCGGGCCAGCGACGTTCGAAGTTTTCGGTGTCTGAGCCGTACCCGACCGCGGTGATGTAGTTGAGCAGCGCGTCGAACCAGACGTACAGCACGTGGCTGTCATCCCACGGAATTTTGATGCCCCAGTCGAAACTCGAGCGGGAGATCGACAGGTCGTCGAGGCCCGCCCGAACGAACTGCATGATCTCGTTGCGCACACTCTCCGGCTGAATGAAGTCGGGCTGCGACTCGTACAGGTCGAGCAGCTTCTGCTGGAAGTCACTCATCCGGAAGAAGTAGTTCTTCTCCTTGAGCACCTCGACCGGGATCGAATGGATCTTGCACAACAAACGCCCCGCGAAGTCGCCATCCCCGGTCTCCGTGAGGTCGTCGAGCTGCTTGTATTCCTCGCAGCCCACGCAGTAGTACCCCTCGTACTCGCCCGAGTAGATGAAGCCGTCGTCGTACAGCTTCTGCAGGAAAATCGTGACGGCTCGCTCGTGGCGCTCGTCGGTGGTTCGGATGAAGTCGTCGTTCGCGATGTTGATCGTCTTGAGCAGCGGCAGCCAGGCATCCGCCACCAAGCGGTCGGCCCAGGCCTTCGGGGTCATATCGTTCGCGACGGCGGTGCGCAGAATCTTCTGGCCATGCTCGTCGGTGCCGGTGAGCAGCCAGGTGTCGTCGCCGCCCTGCCGATGCCAGCGCGCGAGTACATCCGTCGCAACTTCCGTGTACGCGTGGCCGATGTGCGGCACATCGTTCACGTAGAAGATGGGCGTCGCGATGTAAAAGGAATCTCCGGCGGCCATTCGAACATTCTAAAGGTGTACGGATGCGGCGGGGCTCGCGTTACGTCGCCAGCACCGACAGTCTCGGCCCCAATGAGAATTCAGACCAGACTTGACCAGATCATTCTTTTCACTCTCGCTTCGTGTGCATGGCAGACACGTGCTGCTCTGGTGGTTGAGCGATGATCCGAAGCTCCGACTGGCTTTACGCGCGGCGATCGTGAGCTCCGCGACCTGCCCTGGCACGATCGGGACCCGTTCGACCGCATGCTCGTCGCCCAGGCTCGGATCGACAACGTCGTTCTCGCGACCGCCGACACGGCGATGCGCTCCTACGACGTCGAGACGATGCGGGCCGATAATGGCTGAGATCCGGCGGTCGCGCGGCGCTCAAGCGCGAAGCTTCAGCGCACCCTCGTAGAGGTCGCGCTTGCTGAGGCCCGTCGCCTCGGCGACCTCCGCGGCCGCCTCCTTAAGTCGAGAACCGGCGGCGACAAGAGTGAGTACCTGCGCGATTCCGCTGTCGAGATCGAGTG
>JAYTEZ010000166.1:0-1973 GCA_043734805.1 Microbacteriaceae bacterium | reverse complement strand
ACCGAATCGAAACCCGTGACGATGGCCAGACCCTCAGTTTCGATGATCCGTGGGCCAACCTCATCCGGGTCACTGCCGCCCCTCCCGAGTGACGACGTCACCCCCGATGAGCCACGCTAAGGGCGTCGCGCCCGGCACCCTTACCGGCATCGTTACCGACCCCGCTCCCAACGTCGTTACCAGCATCGATGAGATCGTCGAGCTGATCGATTCCCTGGAGACCGCCCGACGCATCATCGTCGGTATCACTGGCCCGCCCGGCGCTGGCAAGTCGACTATCGGCGAAAGCGTTGTTGAGCGCATCGGCGAGCGCATCAGCACTGCCGCCGGGCCCCTCCGCCCGGCCGCCATGCTCCTCCGCCCGGCCGCCATGCTCCTCGGCCTTGACGGCTTCCATCTGCCGCAGGCCCGACTCGTCGAGCTCGGACGTCGTGACCGGATGGGGGCAGCCGACACCTTCGACGTCGACGCCTTCGTTGACACCCTCACGAACCTGCGTTTCTCCGGTGCTGCGGTACTCGCGCCGGGATTCGACCGAGAGATCGAGGAGTCCGTGCCCGACGCGATTGCGGTTCCTCCGGAGAAACGCGTGTTGGTGGTCGAGGGCAACTACCTGCTGCACGATGCCGGCGGGTGGGAGCGGGTCGCACCGCTTCTCGACCTCACGTTTTTTGTGCAGTTGGACCGCGACATCCGGCTGCAACGCCTCGTGAAGCGCCACGTGCGCTTCGGCAAGTCACCGGATGCCGCGGCGGCCTGGGCGAACGGACCAGACGAGGCCAACGCCCGCCTCATCGAGGCGAGCTCTGGCCGCGCCGATCACCTGATCGAGCTGGACTAGACCCGTAACCAGAGCCGTAACCCGCTCCGACATTGCGGACCCTGCGATCGCCCTCGGCTAGACTTGCAGTTTCCACCCGCAGACGAACTCGTTGGAGTTATTGGTGCCCACAATCGTCGTCGAGGTTATGCCCAAAGCCGAACTACTTGACCCACAGGGCAAGGCAGTCGCAGGAGCTCTCACTCGACTTGGCAAGACCCACTTCACCGGTGTTCGCATCGGAAAACGCTTCGAAATCAGCGTCGAGGGGCCGGTAACGGATGCGCTGCTCACCGAAGTGCGCGAACTCGCCGACACCATGCTCTCCAACTCGGTCATCGAGGACGTCGTTCGCGTGCACGTCGAAGAGCGCACCATCGACGTCTCCGGTGTCGCTGGGGAAACCCACTAGTGCGCGTCGGCGTCATCACCTTCCCCGGGTCGCTCGACGACCGGGACGCACAGCGCGCGGTGCGACTGGCCGGTGCCGAATCGGTGGCCCTCTGGCACGGTGAACACGACCTCAAGGGAGTCGAGGCGATCGTGCTTCCCGGCGGCTTCAGCTACGGCGACTACCTGCGCTGCGGCGCGATCGCGAGCTTCTCGCCGATCATGGCCGAGGTCATCGACGCCGCCAACAAGGGAATGCCGGTACTCGGCATCTGCAACGGCTTCCAGATGCTCACCGAAGCACACCTGCTACCCGGAGGCCTGATCCGCAATGACCACGGCAGCTTCATCTGCCGCGACCAGAAGCTCCGGGTCGAGAACACGTCCTCAGTCTGGACGAACGGGTTTGAGCCGGGCGCCGAGATCACCATCCCGCTCAAGAACGGCGAGGGCGGATTTATCGCCGATGCCGACACCATCGCGCGCCTCGAGGGCGAAGGCCAGGTGGCGTTCCGCTACCTCGAGGTCAACCCGAACGGCTCCCTCAACGACATCGCGGGTGTCTCGAACGCGCGCGGGAATGTCGTCGGGCTGATGCCGCATCCGGAGCATGCCGTGGAGCCCGGCTTCGGCCCGGATACTGCGGATGCGATGCGCTCCGGCGTTGACGGGCTCACCGTGTTCACGAGCGCGATCCGCGCCTTCGTTTCGGCCTGAGGTCTGGTCTGCCTTCCTCAGGTCGTCCCTAATCCACCAACCACGG
>JAYTEZ010000165.1:0-3082 GCA_043734805.1 Microbacteriaceae bacterium | reverse complement strand
CCCGAGCTCGCGAAACCAGCGGCGACGGCCGCCGCGATGAACTCGCCGGAGACCCGAGGGTCACGGGCGATCACACCGACGGGTCGCCGTCCGGAGGCGCGTCGACCGTCCGCGAAGCGACCCTTGCCGAGCACGACGGATGCCGCCTGGGCCAAACTAAGAGCGAGCTCCACGGTGATGTCGTGGTTCGCTAGGCCCCGAACACCGTCGGTGCCGAAAAGACGCGGCATGAATGCTGCAGCCAGTTACGCGCTGCGCGTTAGCGCTTCGAGAACTGCGGAGCCTTACGCGCCTTCTTGAGTCCGGCCTTCTTACGCTCCTTGACGCGGGCGTCGCGACTGAGGAAGCCAGCCTTCTTGAGCGAAGCACGGTTGTTTTCTTCGTCGATCTGGTTGAGCGAGCGAGCAATGCCGAGGCGCAGCGCGCCGGCCTGGCCGGAAGGGCCACCACCGGTGATGCGGGCAATGACGTCGTAGCTGCCGAGCAGGTCGAGAACCTTGAACGGGTCGTTGATGAGCTGCTGGTGCAACTTGTTGGGGAAGTAGTCCTCGAGGGTGCGTCCGTTCACCGTGATGGTGCCGGAGCCGGGCGCGATGCGCACGCGGGCGATGGCCTGCTTGCGACGGCCAACGGCTGCGCCGGGGACATTCAGAACCGCACGGGGCACCTTAGGAGCAACCTCGGCCGGGCTCTCGGTTGAATACGACTCGAGAACGGTCTCGTCGCTGGAGCCAGCGCTCTCGATGGAATCTGCGATCTTCGCCATGATGGGAATCCTTTAATTACTGGCCGGCGCTACTGCGCGACCTGGCCGAGGGTGTAGGTCGTGGGCTGCTGGGCAGCGTGGGGGTGCTCGGCGCCTGCGTAGACCTTGAGCTTGGTGAGCTGGGCACGCCCGATGGAATTCTTGGGGAGCATTCCGCGGACGGCCTTTTCGACGGCACGCGTCGGGTGCTTCTCGAGCATCTCGATGTAGGTCATCGAACTCAGGCCACCCGGGTAACCGGAGTGGCGGTATGCCCTCTTCTGCGCGAGCTTGGCGCCGGTGAGGGCGACCTTCTCCGCGTTGATGACGATGACGAAGTCGCCCATGTCCATGTGGGGAGCAAAGGTCGCCTTGTGCTTGCCACGGAGCAGAACCGCTACGTGGCTGGCAAGGCGTCCGAGGACGATGTCGGTTGCGTCGATGATGAGCCAGTCACGCTGGACATCATCGGGCTTGGGGGAAAAGGTGCGCGTCACAGTAATGCTGCTTTCTTGTCGAAATGAGGTGTTCGTGAATCCCACTCCGATGGGTGTTCCGCGCAACGCGAATGTTGCGATCAGGAACGCTGCCGGTGGAGGGCTCAAGTTCGGGCACCGCGCAACAAAGCGCAGGCACCAAGGGTCAAGAATAGTCCATCTGAAGCCGCCCGGTCAAACGGCCGTGCGTCCTCCGGCCGGAGCGACCCTTCGCGTCCGCGTAAGCAGAGCGCGGGTGTCAAGTTCGTCGTCCGGCGGATAGGCGACCTCGACCAGCGTGAGTCCCTTGGCCGGCATCACCTTGAAGTCGCTCGAACGATCGAGTTCGGCCCGGATAAGCTCGAGTCGATGCGCATCGAGCTTGCCCTCGCCCACCGCGACGGTTGCGCCAACGAGAGCCCGAACCATGCTGTGGCAGAAGGCATCCGCTCTCAGTGTGGCCGTGAGTATGCCGTCGGGCTCCTGCACCCAGGCGAAGTGCTCGAGGGTGCGGATCGTGGTCGCCCCGTCACGCGGTTTGCAATACGCCGCCCAGTCGTGCAGCCCGACGAGCGATGCCGCCGCCTGGTTCATCCGTTCAACATCGAGCGTCGCCGGATACCAGAGTGTGTGATGGCGTTCGAGCGGATTGCGAGGCGCGGAGGCATCCGCGATCCGGTACTCGTAGCGGCGCCACAGTGCCGAGAAGCGCGCGTCGAAACCCTCGGGTGCCAGGATGCCGCGGGAGACGAAAATGTCGGCATCGAGTCCGGCGATGCCGTTGAGGCGGCGGGCGAGTGCCGCGGGGCCGTCGAACCGTGTTCCGGCGGGACGCGCAGCGGTCTTTCCTCGCGGACGAGAGAGCCAGGCGAGCTGCTTTGGCGTGACGTCGAGATGCGCGACTTGGCCCGTCGCGTGCACTCCGGCATCGGTTCGCCCTGCGACGGTCAGCGTCGGTGTCGGTGTGTGCTTGCCGAAGATGATGGCGAGGGCGGCGTCGAGTTCGCCTTGCACCGTGCGAAGCCCCGGCTGCTTGGACCAGCCGATGAAATTGCCGCCGTCGTAGGAAAAATCGAGCCGGATGCGCGTTGTCGCCGCCATTTCCCCGGTCGAGTCTGCGGCGTCCACGCACCGAGTCTATTGGCGCAGAACCACCGCGCCGCGCCGTCTTGGGCTGAGCTCTCGACCGCCTGCAGCAAAACCCGGAGCGAGCCCCGAGTCGGCAATGGCGGCTCCGCGTGATCGCTGAGGGTCATTGACCAGGAACGGCGGGAACTGCGATGTCCCCCCATCCTTGAACGGTCGCGCTATCGCGACGCGAGTTGAGGCGGGTCTTCTAGGTCAGCGGTCGGCGCGAACCCGCGCTTCCGAGACGGGGAACTACGCCTCGACGAGAAACACCAAGGTTTCGCCCAGCACGCCGTCGTAGGCCATCGCCTCGGCTATTGCCTCGGACTGCATTGCGGCCATGAGGACATCCATGTCGGCAACGTCCATCAGCACCGCTACCTGCGTCGGGTTCTGTGGGTCGACGAACGTCCGGATGTTGGTGACGCCGAGGGGGCCAAAGACCTCTTCGCGCTTGGGCGAGGCAAGCCAATGATCCTTGTCCTTCACATCGTGGCGGGCGATCACGGTTGACATAGCGTCTCCTCTCGAGGGAGGCCCAGCGGTCGCGCAGGCCTACTTTAGAAAACGCTAGTGGTCGTTCCTCATCCCGGCAATGGGGAGAACCCACTCGGCGTTGATACCTGCCAAGACGTGGACTGCCGCCAACGTGGATCGGGATCGGCTTCCGAAGACGGGGACCGCTCCCTGCCCCACAGGCCACACCGCTCGGGCGCCGTCCGATGGCCTCCAA
>JAYTEZ010000164.1:0-2888 GCA_043734805.1 Microbacteriaceae bacterium | reverse complement strand
AGGGCGTCGATGAGCCGGTAGATCTTCCGTGCCGTCTCGACGTCGACCTCAATGGTGAGGCCGGGCACGAATTCGACATCGGCGGAGTCGTACTCGATGCCCGCGTCCTGCAGCGCGGTGCGCACCGCAACCATGTCGTGCGGTTCGGTGAGGATATCGAAGCCCGCGCCGCGGTCGTTCACTTCCTCCGCGCCCGCATCGAGCACGGCGCCAAGAATGTCGTCTTCGGTCACTCCGTCGGTCTTGGTGACCGACACGACACCCTTGCGGCTGAAGTTGTAGGCCACGCTGCCCGGGTCCCCCATGGTGCCGCCATTGCGGGTCATGATGGTGCGGACATCCGCAGCAGCGCGGTTCTTATTGTCGGTGAGGCACTCGATCAGCAGGGCGACACCGCCCGCCGCATAGCCTTCGTAAACGATTGTCTGATAGTCGACCGCTTCGCCGAGCTGGCCGGAACCACGCTTGACCGCACGATCGATGTTCTCGTTCGGTACCGAGGTCTTCTTTGCCTTCTGGATGGCGTCGACGAGCGTCGGGTTACCGGAGAGGTCCGCGCCGCCCATCTTCGCCGCGACTTCGATGTTTTTGATGAGTTTGGCGAACGACTTGGCACGACGCGAGTCTTTGACTGCTTTTTGGTGCTTGGTGGTTGCCCATTTGGAGTGGCCTGACATGCTCAACATTCTAGCCAGCGCTGTGGACGCACCGCGGCGGCGGGAGATATCTCCCGGTGGCGGGAGATAATACTTCCCGCGGCGGGGGACACCGCCTCGCGGAGGGAGGCATATCTCCCGCCGCGAGAGTACATCTCCCGCCGCCGATCAGCGGGAACCGGAAGAGTCAGCTCAGCGAGCGGACCGCACCTTCGCGAGGAAGTACTCGTGAAAGCGGGTATCCCCCGTCATCTCGGGGTGAAAGGAGGTGCCGAGCAGGTTGCCCTGCTCGACGGCGACGACGCGTCCGTCGGCGAGAGTGGCGAGAGCGGAGACACCCTCGCCGGTTTGCTCAACCACGGGCGCGCGGATGAACACAGCGTGCATCGGCGCGTCGCCAAGCCGAGGAATATCAAGATCCGTTTCGAAGGAATCGAGCTGTGACCCGAAGGCGTTGCGACGCACCGTGATGTTGAGCCCACCGAGACTCTGTTGGCCGTCCATTGCATCGAGCACACGATCTGCGAGCATGATCAGGCCGGCGCAGGTTCCATAGACCGGGAGCCCGGATCGAATCGCTGCTGTGAGTGGTTCGGCCAGACCGAAGGCGCGCGACAGTTTGTCCATGACACCGGACTCGCCACCGGGAATCACGAGTCCAGCCACCTCGGCGAGTTCTTCCGGTCGACGGATCGGCCGGGCATCCGCCCCCAGGGAGCGAAGTACCGCGATGTGTTCGCGAAAATCGCCCTGGAGAGCGAGCACGCCTACCTTCACCTCGACAGGCTCGATGGACAAACCCCGCTCATTGAGTGAACCAAGCTCCCCGAGCCGAAGCTACCAACCACGTTCTGCAAGGCGGTGCGGGGCCGCGATGTCGGAGACGTTGATGCCCACCATCGCCTCCCCGAGACCTCGCGAGGCCTCGGCGATCATGGCCGGGTCGTCGAAGAACGTGGTGGCCTTGACGATCGCGGCGGCGCGCTTCTCCGGGTCACCCGACTTGAAGATGCCGGATCCGACGAACACTCCATCGGCACCGAGCTGCATCATGAGAGCGGCATCGGCCGGTGTGGCCACGCCACCCGCGGTGAACAGCACGACGGGCAGTTTGCCGGTGCGAGCAATCTCGAGCACGAGGTCATAGGGTGCTTGCAAGTCTTTGGCTGCGACGTAGAGCTCGTCATGGGACTTCGCGGAGAGCGCCGCGATCTCCGACCGGATCGTGCGAATGTGCTTGGTTGCCTCGGAGACGTCGCCGGTGCCGGCCTCGCCCTTCGAGCGGATCATTGCCGCGCCCTCATTGATGCGGCGGAGCGCCTCACCCAGGTTGGTCGCGCCACAGACGAAGGGGACGGTGAACGGCCACTTGTCGATGTGGTTGACGTAGTCCGCGGGGCTCAGCACCTCTGACTCGTCGATGTAGTCGACCTTGAGAGCCTGCAGCACCTGAGCCTCGACGAAGTGGCCGATGCGGGCCTTCGCCATCACCGGAATGGATACTTCGGCGATAATGCTTTCGATGAGGTCAGGGTCGCTCATGCGAGCGACACCACCCTGCGAACGGATGTCTGCGGGCACGCGCTCGAGCGCCATGACCGCCACGGCGCCGGCATCCTCGGCAATTCTTGCCTGCTCCGCAGTAACCACATCCATGATGACGCCGCCCTTGAGCATTTCGGCCAGGCCGCGCTTCACGCGGTTCGAGCCCAGGGTTTCGGTAGCTTTGCTGTCGGTCACAATTGCCTCTCTGACGCCATGCTGCTTTCGCGCAACCTAACTATTCTATTCCGGCTGGCGTGGCGGCCAGCCCGCCGCGATATCCGCCCGAACCTCGCCGAGCAGACGCGGTATCGCCTTCGTGCCGGCGATGATCGGAAAAAAATTTGAGTCAAGGGCCCAGCGCGGCACGATGTGCTGGTGCAAATGCTCCGCGATTCCCGCGCCCGCGATCCGTCCCTGGTTCATGCCGATGTTGAAACCGTCGCAGTTCGAGACCGCGCGAAGCACGCGCATCGCCGTCTGGGTGAGACTAGCCATCTCGGCGATCTCCTCCGACGTTGCGTCGTCATACGTTGCAACGTGGCGATAGGGGCAGACCAGTAGATGGCCCGAGTTGTAGGGATACAGGTTGAGCAGCACGTAGCAGTGCTCGCCTCGGGCGACGATCAGTGCCTTCTCGTCGGTCATCGACGGGGCGAGACAGAACGGGCAGGCGTGCTTGTCCGGCTG
>JAYTEZ010000163.1:0-9667 GCA_043734805.1 Microbacteriaceae bacterium | reverse complement strand
ACCGACTGGCCTCCGGGGCCGCTCGAACGATAGACGTCGATCTTGAGGTCGTTCTGGCTGATCTCGACCTCTTCCGGCTCGTCGACCTCGGGGAACACGAGCACACCGGCCGCGGAGGTGTGGATGCGGCCCTGCGACTCGGTAGCCGGCACGCGCTGCACGCGATGCACGCCGCCCTCGTACTTGAGGTGCGCCCAGACGCCCTCCGCAGGGTCGGTCGACGATCCCTTGAGGGCGAGCTGGACATCCTTGATGCCGCCGAGGTCGCTCGAGGTCTGCTCGATGATCTCGGTCTTCCACTTCCTGGACTCCGCATAGTGCAGGTACATGCGCAGCAGATCTCCGGCGAAGAGCGCGGATTCTGCCCCGCCCTCCCCCATCTTGATCTCCATGATGACGTCGCGGCCGTCATTCTCGTCGCGCGGGATGAGAAGCCGTCGAAGGCGCTCCTCGATCACATCGAGTTCTGTCTGAAGACCGGGAAGTTCCGCGGCGAACGCGGCGTCCTCCGAGGCCATCTCCGTTGCTGCTGCAACGTCATCCGTCAGCTGCTGCCACTGGTGATAGGCAGCCGCTATGCGACTCAACTCCGCGTAACGACGATTGACCTTCTTGGACTTGGCCGGGTTCGAGTGGAGTTCCGGATCAGCAAGCTGTTCCTGGAGCTCCTCATGCTCGGCCAGCAAGGTCTTCACTGACTCGAACATGCCAGATCCCTCCATATGCGCTTAGTCCTCTTTGCTGCCGGATGCGCCCGGAAGCGACTTCTGGATCTTCATGAGGAACTCGACGTTGCTTGAGGTGTCCTTGAGCTGGGTCAGCACGAGCTCGAGCGCCTGCTGGGTCTCAAGACCCGCGAGTGCACGCCGGAGCTTCCAGTTGACCTTCGTCTCGTCGACGCCCATCAGCATCTCTTCCCGTCGGGTGCCGGAGGCGTTGACATCGACCGCGGGGAAGATCCGCTTGTCAGCCAGCTGGCGCGACAGGCGAAGCTCCATGTTGCCGGTGCCCTTGAACTCCTCAAATATGACCTCGTCCATCTTGGACCCGGTCTCGACCAGCGCCGTCGCAAGGATGGTGAGCGAACCGCCATGCTCGATGTTGCGCGCGGCACCAAAGAAACGCTTCGGCGGGTACAGGGCCGACGAGTCGACACCACCGGAGAGGATACGACCGGATGCCGGGGCTACCAGGTTGTACGCGCGGCCAAGGCGGGTGATCGAGTCGAGCAGGACGACGACGTCGTGACCGAGCTCGACGAGGCGCTTGGCACGCTCGATTGCGAGCTCAGCGACGGTCGTGTGGTCTTCGGCCGGGCGGTCGAAGGTCGAGGCGATGACCTCACCCTTCACCGTGCGCTGCATGTCGGTGACCTCTTCGGGGCGCTCGTCGACGAGAACGACCATGAGGTGAACCTCTGGATTGTTCTTGGCGATCGCGTTGGCGATCGCCTGCAGCACGAGGGTCTTGCCGGCCTTCGGTGGCGAGACGATGAGTCCGCGCTGGCCCTTGCCGATCGGAGCAACGAGATCAATGATGCGGGTGGTGAGTTTGCCGGACTCGGTCTCGAGGCGCAGGCGCTCCGAGGGGTAGAGCGGGGTCAGCTTGCCAAACTCGACCCGGTCGGCAGCCTGCTCGATCGGCAGTCCGTTGATCGAGTCAACTTTGACAATCGCGTTGTACTTCTGGCGACCGCTGTTGTCGTTCTCGCGCGGCTGGCGGATGGCTCCGACGACGGCGTCACCCTTGCGCAGGTTGTACTTCTTGACCTGGCCGAGCGAGACGTAGACATCGTTGTTGCCCGGCAGGTAACCGCTCGTGCGGACGAAGGCGTAGTTGTCGAGCACGTCGAGGATTCCGGCGACCGGGATGAGCACGTCATCCTCGGCGATCTCTGGCTCGAATTCGTCGTTGCCGCCGGGGCCGCGACGCTTGCGGTCGCGGTAACGGTTGCGTCCGCCGCGCTCTGGGTCGTCGTCCTGCAGCTGCTGCTGGCGGTTGCCCTGGTTACGGTCCGTGCCCTGGTTACGTTCCGCGCCACTGTTCTGATTACGGTCACCGGCATTGCGCCCGGTGACGTTGCGGCTATTGGTACGAACGACGTCGTCATTCGGCGCCGTGGCGTTCTGCTCGGCATTGTTCTGCTCAGAGCCTCGGTTCGCATCATTCTGCTGACGATCCCCGCGGTTGCGGTTACGGTTGCGCGAGTTACGGGTCGGCTGCGCGACATCGCCATCGGTCGGCTGCGCGACATCGGCCTGAGCTTCGCGCTCTGCCTCCTGCCCCGGGATGAGGTCGACGCCGCTCTCCGCACGGTTGACGTGGCGGGAAACCGACTTCGGGGCCGTCTTGACGACCTCCGCGACAGTCTCTGGCTCGAATGACGGTGCGGCGATGATGGGAGCATCACTAGCCCCCGCGTCGACGATCGACGTGCTGGCTCGACGCGGCGCGCGCTTCTTGACGACCGCGGGAGCGGCGACGGTTTCCGCCGCGACTGCACCCTCGGCGGGAGCGCCTGGCGCATCCTGGGTCGGTGCGTCAGGGGTTGTCGTGCTGTTCTGGATCTCGGAGATTGCGTCCACGAGTTCTCCTTTACGAAGTTTGGACGCGCCCCTGAGACCAAGCTCTGCCGCGAGAGCCTGAAGCTCGGGAATGCGGAGTTTGGAGAGGGCGGCGCTTGAGTCCGGCCGAGTGGCGCGGACAGTGAGGTCAGTCACTAAGAGGGTTCCTTTCCCCTCGCAAGTGCCGGATCTGACAGATACGGCGTTGGGCTTGCGGGAGAGCTTGTCGTTCAACGCTTTCAATCGGATGTGCACCTGCCGTTGAGGCAGTTGCACAGTGAAAGTCAGCGTTGAGGCGATTGCTAGTGATTGTGCAAACCGGGGCTCGAACTATGCCGGGTTTTCTACCGGGTGCGTTGTCACTGTAGCACCTTTGAAGTCGACGGCCAGCAGAAGGGACTGCCACGGCGCGCCGTCGTGCCGCGCCACAAGCTCCGCCGCGACCAGCCGCTGCGCCGGATCGCTGCAGAGCACGAGGATAGACGGCCCCGCCCCGGAGACCACCGCCGGCAGGCCCTGCGCGCGCAATTCGAGAAGGAGAGACTCGGTCTGCGGCATGGCTGCCGCGCGATAGCTCTGGTGCAGTTTGTCTTCCGTCGCGGCAAGCAGCAGCTCCGGAGACTGGATGAGCGCGGCTATGAGCAGCGCGGACCGCGACACGTTGAAGATGGCGTCTTCGTGCGGCACGGAGATCGGGCGCAGGCTGCGAGCGAGCTCCGTCGACATGGTGCTTTCCGGCACGGCGATGAGGGGCGAGACGCCCCGGTGAACGATGAGTTTCTTGTGCTGCGGTCCGGCATCCGTCGTCCAGGCGATCGTGAGGCCGCCAAAGAGCGCCGGCGCGACGTTGTCGGGGTGACCTTCGAGAGCGGTCGCCAGGGCCAGCAGCGCGTTCGAGTCGATGTCGACGAGCCCCTCGAGCAGGCCCTTTGCGGCCATGATTCCCGACACGATCGCGGCGCCGGATGACCCGAGCCCGCGCCCGTGCGGGATAACGTTGCGCGCCACGAGGTCGAGGCCCGGGAGTGGCTGCGAGTAGGCGGCAAAAGTGTAGGCGATTGCCCTCACAACGAGGTTGGACTCGTCGGTCGGCACCTCGCCAGCGCCCACCCCGATGACCTCGACGGTCGCGCCAGGCGTGTCGCGAACGGTGACCGTCAACTCGTCATAGAGCGAAAGGGCAAGGCCGAGAGTGTCAAAACCTGGGCCGAGATTGGCGGTGGTCGCCGGAACTTTCACGGTGACCGATCGGCCGACGAGTGAGGTCTCCTGCGGCAATTCTCAGACCGACCCTTTGGCGAGACCGAGCACGCCAGCGACCTCGTCGGTGTCGTTGGCGACGACGGTCGGGGTGATGTCGGAACCGTCGGCCGTGCGGAGGGCCCACTGCGGGTCTTTGAGGCCGTGGCCGGTGACAGTGAGCACGACGGTCGAGCCCTTCGGGATCTGTCCGGCCGCCGAGCGTTCCAGCAGTCCAGCGACGCTAATCGCGGAGGCCGGCTCGACGAAGATGCCGACCTCGGCCGAGAGGATGCGGTACGCCTCGAGGATGTGCTCATCCGAAATGGCACCGAAATAGCCATCGCTCACCTCGCGCGCGTTGAGGGCGAGGTCCCAGGACGCGGGATTTCCGATCCGGATGGCACTCGCGATCGTGTCGGGGTCCTTGACGATGTGACCGAGCACGATCGGTGCGCTGCCGGCCGCCTGGAAGCCGAACATGCGGGGAAGCTTCGTGGTCGCGCGACGCGCGAGTTCCTCGCTGTAGCCGCGGAAATATGCCGTGTAGTTGCCGGCGTTTCCGACCGGGACGATGTGGAAGTCGGGTGCGTCACCGAGCACGTCGACCACCTCGAACGCCGCCGTCTTCTGGCCCTCGATGCGGTCAGGGTTTACCGAGTTCACGAGGTGCACCGGATAGTTTGCCGCGAGGTCACGGGCGATGTCGAGACAATCGTCGAAGTTTCCCTGCACCTGCAGCAGCTCAGCATTGTGCGCGATGGCCTGGCTCAGCTTTCCCAGTGCGATCTTGCCCTCCGGCACGAGCACGGCGGCCGTGATTCCCGCGTGCGCTGCGTAGGCTGCGGCGGAGGCGGAGGTGTTGCCGGTCGAGGCGCAGATGACGGCCTTCGCTCCGTGCTCGACGGCCTTCGAAATCGCCATCGTCATACCGCGATCCTTGAAGGAACCGGTGGGATTCATTCCCTCGTACTTGATCCAGACCGTGGCGCCCGTGCGGGCGGAGAGCGCCGGAGCGGGGATGAGTGGGGTGCCGCCCTCGCCGAGGGTGATGATCGGAGTCGCATCCGAGATATCGAGGCGGTCTGCGTATTCGCGGAGAACCCCGCGCCACTGGTGGGCCATTATGAACCTTCGACTCCCAATTTATGATCCTTCGACTCTGAGTACGGACGTGACCTGGCGCACGACATCGCTCGACTCCAGCGTTATGACGGTTGCTGCGAGATCGGCTTCGGATGCTTCGTGGGTGCCAATCACAAGGGTAGCGCTCGGAGCAGCGACGCTTCCCCCCTCCTGAACCGACTGGGTCACCGTCTCAACGGAGACACCGTGGTCGCTGAACAGCGTCGCAATTGCGGCGAGAACCCCCGGCTGGTCCACCACGCACAGGGTGATCTGGTACCGGGTGGTCACGTGGGAAATGGGCAGGATCGGCAGATTCGCGTTGGTCGACTCCGCGACGCCCGGTCCGCCAATGACATGCCGGCGAGCAGCGGACACGAGGTCGCCGAGCACGGCAGATGCGGTCTCGATTCCTCCCGCACCCGCCCCGTAGAACATGAGGTCGCCGGCCGCCTCCGCCTCGATGAAGACGGCGTTCTTTGCCCCGTGCACGGCGGCGAGCGGATGACCGCGGGGCACGAGCGCCGGGTAGACGCGGGCCGAAACACCCTCGACCCCCGCGGCATCCGTCAGTCGCTCGCAAATGGCAAGGAGCTTGACGACGTAGCCCGACTTGCGTGCCGCGTCGACCTGCTCGAGCGTGATCTTCGTGATGCCCTCGCGGTACACCGCGTCGAGCGGCACCGTGGTGTGGAAGGCAAGGCTCGCGAGAATGGCCGTCTTTTGGGCCGCATCGTAGCCCTCGATGTCGGCAGACGGATCAGATTTCTCGGCGTACCCCAGTTCGGTCGCCGTTGCGAGGGCCGCCTCGAGGCTCTCACCGACGGTGTCCATGCGGTCGAGGATGAAGTTGGTCGTGCCATTGACGATACCGAGGATGCGCTTGATGCGATCGCCGGCGAGGCTGTCGCGCAGCGGGCGGATGATCGGAATGGCGCCCGCAACGGCCGCCTCGTAATAGAGCTGCGCTCCGACCTGTTCTGCCGCCTCGAACAGCTCCGGCCCGTGAGTGGCGAGGAGCGCCTTGTTGCCGGTGATGACGTCGGCTCCCGAGTTGAGCGCCTGCAGGATGAGCGTGCGGGCTGGCTCGAGCCCGCCCATGAGCTCGATGACGATGTCCGCGCCGAGGATGAGTGAGGCGGCATCGGTCGTGAGGAGTTCTTTCGGGATCTCGGCGGAGCGCGGCGCATCGAGATCACGAACGGCAACACCGACCAGTTCGAGCCCGGCTCCCGCCCGATTGGCCAGTTCGGCTCCGTGCGCAAGCAGCAGCGAGGCCACCTGCGCGCCGACTGAACCGGCACCCAAAAGGGCGACTCGGAGGTTGCGGTACTCGATCATTGTGCTCCGTTCGTTGCGGTGCTACTGAGGATGCCAGCGTCACGGGACAGGAGATCGGCCTCGGTCTCGCCGCGCACGATCACTCTGGCCGTCCCGTCGCGCACGGCGATCACCGCTGGGCGGCCAAGATAGTTGTAGTTGCTCGCGAGCGACCAACAGTATGCGCCGGTCGCTGGTACGGCCAGGAGGTCGCCTGGCCGCACGTCAGCCGGCAGGTATTCCGCTCGCACCACGATGTCGCCGCTCTCGCAGTGTTTGCCTGCCACGCGCACGAGGGCGGAGTCTGCGCTCGATGACCGGTTTGCGATGCGCGCCGAATAGTCGGCTTCGTAGAGGGCCGGGCGCACATTGTCGCTCATGCCGCCGTCGACGCTCACGTACTTGCGCACGGCGGTGCCGTCGCCCACCGAAACGAGCACGTCCTTGATCGTTCCCACCTCGTAGAGGGTGACGGTCGAGGGGCCGATAATTGCCCGGCCCGGCTCGACGGCGACCACCGGAACGGGAATGCCGAGCCTCGCGCACTCGCTCGAGACGAAGTCGGCGAGGCGGGTAGCGATGACGTCGATGGCCAGCGCGTCGTCCACACTCGTGTACGCGATGCCGAATCCGCCACCGAGGTTGAGCTCGGGGATCGGTCCGTCAGCGAGCAGCTCCGCCTGGAGCGCGAGCAGCCGGGAGGCCGCCGTCACGAACCCGTCGGACTCGAAGATCTGCGAACCGATATGCGAATGCAAGCCCAGAAATTCGAGCGAATCGTGGGAGCGGATGAGGCCGACCGCCGCTGGGGCATCCGTCAGTGTGATGCCGAACTTCTGGTCTTCGTGCGCGGTCGCTAAGTATTCGTGGGTGTGGGCGTGCACGCCGCTATTGAGCCGCAGTCGCACCGGCTGCCGGCGGGAGAGACGAGCCGCGGCATCCGCGACCCTGGCGATTTCGATCGTGCTGTCGATGACGATCACGCCGATGCCAGCGCCGACGGCCCGATCGATCTCGGCGAGCGACTTGTTATTGCCGTGAAAGCCGAGGCGGCTCGGATCGACACCGGCGGCGAGGGCAACCGCGAGCTCCCCGCCGCTGCACACGTCGATGTAGAGCCCGGCGTCGGTTACCCAGCGCGCGATTTCGGTGGAGAGAAACGCCTTGCCCGCGTAGTAGACCTTCGCGGCCGAGCCGACGCGGGCGAACTCGCGTTCGAAGGACTCACGAGCGTCGAGGGCGCGGGCGCGCACATCCGCTTCGTCCACGACATAGAGCGGTGTGCCGAACTCGGCGGCGAGCGCGGATGCCGCGACTCCCGCGATCTCGAGCTCGCCCGATGCTCTGCGCACGGCATTCTGCGACCACACGGTTGGCGCGAGGGCATTCGCATCCTCGGGGGGCGAAAGCCACGCCGGGGCGAGCGGATTGGCCGTCACGGGCAGACTCCCCTGGTCGTCAAGAGTGCGCCGTCCAGGAGGACGGATTGTGCGGTGACCGTGAGCTGCACTCTCGCGCCGTTCACGCTGACCGAACCGAGCACGAAGCCCTTCGGAAGCAGGTTAGCGACACAGATCTTATGGGTGGCGAGCAGTGTGTCGCCCAGGGATCCGAACGTCGTGCCGATGTCAGTCGGGGTCAGTGTCCTGCCATTGAAGGTCAGCGACTTCGGCGTGAGCACCAACTGGCCGTCGACAGCCGACGGGACAAGCTCGATCGCAAACGGCACTGTCGCGCCGAAGACCGTGAACTTCGTGCCGATCTGCACCGCGCCGGAGCCGATGGCCAGCGACGACACCGGTAGAGCACTCAGGCCGCCAAGCAACTTCTGCAACTGGGACTGGTCGATCGTGAAAGCGAGCCGCGCCGTGTCGATCGGCTTGCCCGCATCGATCGGGACGCCGGCCACCGTGAGTTTTGCGTCACCGTTGAGTTTCCCGATCGCGAGTTTATCGACGGCAACATTGACGCGTTCGAGCCTGCCGGTCGCGAGTTGGAGCAGTACCGACGTGCCCGCTACCGAAACGATCACGGGCGTGCTCGCCGGCAACGACAACGAGCTGCGCACCTTGGTTTCGATCATGTTCGCGGCGTAGCCCCTGGCGACACCGTCGAGCACGATCACACCGACGACCACAAGCACGACGACGACAGCGAGCACGCCGAACACCACACCTCGACGGCGCTTGCGCTTCCGGATGGGGGTCTCGACCGACTCGATCGGCGACGGCGAAGTCATCCGCTACATCCTCTCCGGCGCGCTGACACCGAGAAGGCCGAGCGCGTTGCGCAGCACCGTTCCCGTGGCGTCATTCAGCCAGAGGCGGGTGCGATGCAGGTCGGTCACCGGTTCGTCGCCGAGTGGGGTGACGCGGCAGTTGTCATACCAGCGGTGATAGGCGCCAGCCAGCTCCTCCGCGTAGCGGGCGACCCGGTGCGGCTCGCGCAGCTCGGCGGCCTGCCGCAACACGCGCGGGAACTCCCCCAGGCTGCCGAGCAGGTTGCTCTCCGACTCGTGCGTCAGCAGCTCGGGTGCGAACGCGCTGCGGTCGACTCCCGCGGCCGCGGCGTTCCGCGCGACCGACCGCGTGCGGGCGTGAGCGTACTGCACATAGAAGACCGGATTGTCGTTGGTGCGTCGAGAAAGCAGGTCGAGATCGATGTCCAGTTGCGAGTCGCTGGAGGAGCGCACGAGCGCGTAGCGCGCGGCATCCACTCCCACCGCATCGACGAGGTCCTCGAGCACGACGACCGTGCCGGCCCGCTTGCTCATGCGGTGCGGATTGCCGTCGCGGAGGAGGTTGACCATCTGGCCGATCAGGACCTCGAGGTTCACATACGGCACGTCACCGAAGGCCGCCGTCATCGCCATGAGCCGTTTCACGTAACCGTGGTGGTCGGCTCCCAGCATGATGAAGTTGCGCTCGAAACCACGTTCCCTCTTATTGAGGTAGTAGGCGAGGTCACCCGACACGTAGCCGGCCTCGCCGTCACTCTTGATGACGACGCGATCTTTGTCGTCACCGAACTCGCTCGAGCGGAACCAGGTGGCGCCGTCGGCCTCGTAGATGTGCCCGAGATCACGAAGGCGCGCGATCGCCTTCTCCACGTCGCCGTTCGCGTGCAGGTTGTTCTCGTGAAAGTAGACGTCGAAATCGACGCCGAAACCGTGCAGGCTCGACTTAATATCGGTGAACATGAGGTCGACACCGCTCGAGCGGAATACCTCCTGCTGGTCATCCCTCGACAACGTTTCGAGTTCACCGTCGTCCTGGCCCGTGACGACCCGATCCGCGATCTCGCCGATGTACTGCCCGCCGTAGCCGTCCTCCGGGGTTGGCTCGCCAAGATAGCTCGCGAGCAGGCTGCGGGCGAACCGGTCGATCTGGCCACCGTGGTCATTGAAGTAGTACTCACGC
>JAYTEZ010000162.1:0-2204 GCA_043734805.1 Microbacteriaceae bacterium | reverse complement strand
CGCCGGTCGGGTGGGGAAGAATGCTAAGCATGTCAAAAAAGATCGACGCAGCTGTGAAGGCAGTCATCAAAGCCCTTGAAAAGCACGCCGAGGCGGTCGACTGCAGCCCCGTTTCGCTCAAGAAGTCGCAGCGCGCCGGAGCCAAACTTCAGGCAGCCGCCACCGCTTATGCGGAAGCGGTCTACGTCAAATCCGGGCTGGACAGCCCCTTCAGCGATGTGCTGCGCCCCGGCCTCGACGACTCGACACTCGAGTCGCTTGAGGCGGAGCGCGACGCGCTATCCAGGCAACTTTCCGAGCCGAATCCGCAGCAGGAGATCTGAAACGGGCTGCCCGAGAGCGAGCACGCCCGTATTCGCGAGCGCCTCGGCGGGCAGTAGTTTTGAGTAGTGAGCGAAACGAACGCAGAACTTCAGCAACGGTACGACGAACTTCGGGCGAAAAACCTGTCGCTTGATCTCACGCGGGGCAAGCCATCCCCCGAGCAGCTCGACCTCTCCAACGCGCTGCTCTCCCTGCCGGGCGAGGGCGACTTCCGGGACGCGAGTGGCGCAGATTTGCGCAACTACGGCGGGCTGGATGGTCTGCTCGAGTTGCGCGCGATCTTCGGCGAGCTGCTCAACCTGCCTACCGGTCAATTGCTCGCCGTCGGCAACGCGAGCCTCGCGCTCATGCACGACACCATCGTGCATGCCCTGTTGCACGGTGTTGCGGGTGGGGCCGGGCCGTGGCGGGATGTCGATAACCTCGCATTCCTCTGTCCTGTGCCGGGGTACGACCGCCACTTTTCGATCTGCGAGGCGCTCGGCATCCGCATGATTCCGGTGCCGTTTGTCGACGGTCGGCTCGACCTCGAGACGATCGCACGACTCGTCGCGGATGACGCGAGCATTCGGGGCATGTGGTGCGTGCCCATGTACTCGAACCCGACGGGGATCACCTACACGGTCGAGGAGGTGGAGACGCTTGTCGAAATGTCGACGGCGGCCCCCGACTTCCGCCTGTTCTGGGACAACGCGTACGCCGTGCATCACCTCACCGATGATGAGCCTGCCGTGATCGACGTGCTCGAGGCAGCGGTGACAGCGGGGAATCCCGACCGTCCCCTCGTTTTTGCATCGACGTCCAAAATCACCCTGCCCGGTGCCGGTGTCGCGTTCATCGGCGGTTCGGCTGGCAACATCGCCTGGTTCCGTCACCACTCCTCCGTGCAGACCATCGGCCCAGACAAGCTCAACCAGCTGAGGCATCTGCGAATGCTGACGAGCGTGGATGGCGTCCGCCGGCAGATGCGCGCACATCGCGCGATCGTCGAGCCGCGCTTCACCGCCGTGATCGGCATTCTTGAGCGACGGCTCTCGGGAGTTGCGACCTGGTCGTCGCCGTCGGGCGGCTACTTTATCAGCCTCGAGGTTCCTGCCGGTGTCGCGTCGCAGGCCATCGCGCTCGCTGGCGCGATCGGGGTGGCCGTCACGCCAGCCGGGTCGACGTTTCCGTATCGCCGTGACCCGGATGACACGAACATCCGTATCGCCCCGACCTTCCCCTCTCTGGCCGAGCTCGAGGCCGCGATCGACGCGCTCTGCACCTGCGTGCTGCTGGCCGCGTCCCGCTAGCGCAGGACGTCGTAGCGCGCGAGCGCGTCCGCGTCACGCGAGTAGGTCGCCGAGCTGCGCGCGGTGTCGAGCGCGGTGACCGGATCGGCTTCTGCTTCGGCGATCATGAGCAGGCGCTGGGCTTCCGCGAGTCGCGTTCGGGCGTCGGCGCCGATCCCTCCGCGCCGCGCCGCGATGAAATCCTCGGTGGTGGCGATCTGGCTGCGCGCGGTGACGAGCGCGCCGATGAGGGCGGTGCGCGCGTGCTCGAGACGCTGTGCCTGGTTGCGTGCGGTCGCGAGGGCCGTGTCCAAATCGGCCGTGGCCGCCTGGAGCTTGCCGATGCTTGCCACCGGGTCGGCCGGTGCGGCGGATTCGGCGAGAGTCGCGAGGGTGCGCTCAAGCGCGGTGATCGCCGCGCCGATGGCGGCACCGGACTCCGGATCGGGCGGAGCGTCCCTGGCCGCCCGCGCCTCGGCGAGGTCGGCCTGGCTGTCCGAGGCGAGTTGCGTGAGCCGGGCGGTCTCGGCGGCGAGGGCCGCGTCCAGGTTGTCAATGGCGTCGAGCAACCGGGCAGCACGCCGGACTGCCGCCTCGGCATCCTGCACC
>JAYTEZ010000161.1:0-1986 GCA_043734805.1 Microbacteriaceae bacterium | reverse complement strand
GTCACCCGGCCGATCCATCCCGGCGACTCGGTGACCCTGACCACGTCAAGGGGGCCGGAGCAGGTGGCGGTGCCGGATGTCGTCGGCAGGCTCTGGACGGAGGCCAAGAAAGCGCTGACTGACGCCGGATTTGTAATCAAGTTCAAGAATGACGGGCAAAGTGGGACGATTGCGAACATTCCAACGCTAGCAATGGTTGCAACTGTCAGCTCCATCAATCCCGGAGCCGGTCAAACGGTCAACAAGGGATCAACCGTTACGGTCGCCTTGAAGGTTGGTTGATAGCGGCTCGGAATGGCCGCGACATCCAGTAATCGGTCGTTCTCCAGGGCCATTCCCCGCCCAAGGGACACGAAACCACGTTCCGGAACGCTCGGAAGGTGCTTTGCTGTCCCTTGGCGGCTGGATCGGCCGTGACAATTCGGCAATCGGGGTTAGCGGGCGCCGAGCTCCTCGGCGACCAGGAACGCGAGCTCGAGCGACTGCATGTGGTTCAGCCGCGGGTCGCAGAGCGACTCATAGCGGGTCGCGAGGGTCGCTTCGTCGATCTGCTCCGATCCGCCGAGGCACTCCGTCACATCGTCGCCGGTGAGCTCGATGTGGATGCCGCCGGGGTGGGTTCCCGCCGCGCGGTGCGCCTCGAAGAAGCCCTTGACCTCGTCCACGACGTCATCGAAGCGACGCGTCTTGTAGCCGTTCGGGGTGGTGAGTCCGTTGCCGTGCATCGGATCCGAGACCCAGAGCGGGTTCGCGTCCTCCTGCTTGATGGCCTCGAGCAGCGGCGGCAGGGCATCCCGAATGGTTCCGGACCCCATGCGCGTGATGAAGGTGAGGCGGCCGGGTTCGCGGTGTGGGTCAAGCTTCTCGATGAGTCTGCGCATGTCGTCGATCTTCGTCGTCGGGCCGAGCTTGACGCCGATCGGATTGCGCACGCGCGACATGTAGTCGACGTGTGCGCCATCCAGGTCGCGGGTGCGCTCACCGATCCAGAGGAAGTGCGCCGAGGTGTTGATCGGGGTCCCGTTGCGGGAATCGATGCGGGTCATGGGTCGCTCATAGTCCATCAGCAGGCCCTCGTGGCTCGTATAGAACTCCACCCGCTTGAGCTCGTCGAAGTCCGCCCCCGCGGCCTCCATGAACTTGATGGCCTTGTCGATATCGCGCGCCATCTGCTCGTATCGCACGTTCGCGGGATTGCGTGCAAAGCCCTGGTTCCAGCGATGTACCTCACGCAGGTCGGCAAAGCCACCCTGGGTGAAGGCGCGAACGAGATTGAGCGTGGATGCCGAGGTGTGGTACCCCTGCACGAGTCGGCGGGGGTCTGCCTCTCGGGATTCTGGCGTGAAGTCGAAACCGTTCACGATGTCGCCGCGGTAGGCCGGCAGCGTGACATCGCCACGGGTCTCGGTGTCGCTCGAGCGCGGCTTGGCGAACTGTCCAGCCATCCGGCCCATCTTGATCACGGGCGTGGATGCGCCGTAGGTCAGCACGACGGCCATCTGCAGCACGGTCTTGACCCGGTTGCGGATCTGGTCGGCGGTCGCACCCGCAAAAGTCTCGGCGCAGTCGCCGCCCTGAAGCAGGAACGCCTGTCCGCGAGCGGCCGTTGCGAGCCGCTCGCGCAACACATCGACCTCGCCGGCGAAGATCAGCGGCGGCATGGTCGCGAGTTCATCGGACGCGGCCTGGAGGGCCACGGCATTCGGCCAGTGCGGCTGCTGTTTGATCGGAAGTGTTCGCCAATGGTCCAGCCCGGCGATCACGGTTGGATCGGCAAGAACGACGGGATCTTCGGACGGGTTAAACACGGGAGATGTACCTTAATGCGCTGGCGTTGGGAGCAGAAACAACGGGCGAATGGCCCGATTTGTCAGCCTACCGGCTGAGTGAGCCCTGCTTCTCCTTAACCGAAGACGCGTAGACATCAATGTATTCCTGACCGCTCAGGCGATCGAGTTCGTACATGATCTCGTCGGTGATGGAGCG
>JAYTEZ010000160.1:0-3338 GCA_043734805.1 Microbacteriaceae bacterium | reverse complement strand
GTCGCGGTGGTTTTGTGGGCCAGGGAACCGTCGGTCTTCGACAACACCTTCATCCAGCCGGCCTGCTCCTTATAAAGATCCTGGGCGATCGCGGTCCAGTCGTACATCTGCCCCTGCACGGTGAAGAACATGCCCGGTACGAGGTAGCTCACATAGTCGGCCGTTGCGAGGTTGCCGACGACGACTGCGGCGCGCGCCTCCCCGGCAGGGTCGAAGGTCAGCAATTGACGCTGCGGATCGCCGTCCTTCGTGGCGAGGGTGCGCTCGATCTGCTTGAGAATGTCGAGGTGGTGGCGTGTTTGGACGAGCATGGCCCGACCGACGCCGGATTCGATTGATGCCTTCAGCCTGTCGATGGACTGCTTCAGGTAGAGACGGTTGGCCGCGTCCCGCACCTGGAACGGAACTCCATCGAGATTGCCCACAACTTCGGGGGCGGCCTTCAGCATCGACTTCTGACTCGACGCGGACAATGCCGACCACCAGGACACGACCGTGACCGCTCTCGGCGGACTCACCAGAAGCGTGCTGACCGACGCCGGGTTGTTCCGGATGAAGCGGGAGACATCCGCACCGGGCATGAGCGACAGCTGGTCGAGGAGGGCGTTGCCGCCGAGCGTCGGGAGAAGGGACGGATCGAGCGGAGTCGAGAGGATGCGCGCCGACTGGTACTCGCCGGGGCTCAGAAAGGGGCTGAGCATGTCGCCGAGCCCGGACGGGTGCTGGATCGAGGGATCGAGGGCTACCACATTCGAATAAATCTGCTGGTTGAGTTCGTGCGCAACAAACGCCTCTGCCACGCCGCCCAGGGCGCCAGAGGAAGAGAGAAACGCTGCCACGTCAGCTAGCAATGCGAAGTGTCCAATCGTCGAATCCGGTGCTCAAATGACCACCGTTAGCAACGCAATAAAGCCTTCCACCCCCCATATTAGGGGTTAAACACCCTCTGACCTAAGGTTTTGGCATGCCACACGCCCGCGCGTTTCAGCCTGGAGGCCGGTTGGACGGGTTTGAGGGCTGTCGCAATACAGCGTCCGGGCTCTGCCGTAGCTCAGGGTTCGATGCCGCCCGGTCCGAGTTCGAGGAGCAGAGCGAACTGGGCGGCGTCGATGACTGGTACGCCTAGCTCCTCGGCTCTGGCCAGCTTCGAGCCCGCGCCGGGACCCGCCGCCACGTAGTCGGTCTTCTTCGAGACGCTCGACGCGGCCTTGCCACCGGCCGCGATGATTGCCTCCAGCGCGCCCTCGCGGGTGAAGCCCTCGAGCGATCCGGTCGCGACGATGGTGAGCCCTTCCAGCGGTCCCCCGGCGGCGACCGCCGCCCCGGGGCCAGGGTGACCGGGCGTCGCGAACCGCACTCCGGCATCCGTCCAACGGTCGATGATCTCAACGTGCCAGTCGACCGCAAACCAGTCGAGGAGGGCGTCCGCGATGATGCCGCCAACGCCATCGACGGCGGCGAGCTCTTCTCGAGTCGCGTCGCGGATGGCCTGGATCGACCCGAAGTAGGCGGCCAGCGCGCGCGCGGCGACCGGACCGACGTGCCGGATGCTGAGCGCGACGAGCATGCGCCACAGGTCTTTGGTCTTCGCGAGATCGATCTCGTCGAGAAGTTTCGAGGCCGCCGTCGACGGAACGAAGAATTCGTCACCGATTCCGCCCGCCTCGTACGGGCCGTCTTTCTTCTGCCGACGCCTCCGATAGGGTGTCTCGTGCTTGGGGGTGCCGTCGTCGCCCAGCTTCTCGAGCCCGGTTTCGTTATCGCGCACCGTCACGCTGATCGGGAACAGGTCGGCGATGGTGAGCGAGAACAGTCCGGCCTCGGTGATGAGCGGCGGCTCGGCCGGATGATCGGGCTGGGTCAGCGCGGCCGCCCCGACCTCGCCGAGTCCCTCGATGTCGAGGGCGCCGCGGCTGCCGACATGCTCGACGCGACCCCGCACCTGCGCCGGGCAGCTGTGAGCGTTCGGGCAACGAAGATCGACGTCGCCTTCCTTGGCCGGCGCGAGGTGCGTTCCGCATTCTGGGCACAGCGTTGGCATCACGAACTCGCGCTCTGTTCCGTCGCGCAGCTCGACCACCGGACCGAGCACCTCGGGAATCACGTCTCCCGCCTTGCGCAGCACCACGGTGTCGCCGATGAGGACGCCCTTCGCCTTCACGACATCCTGATTGTGAAGTGTCGCCTGTCGCACGACCGAGCCGGCGACCCGCACGGGTTGCATGACGGCGAAGGGCGTGACCCGACCGGTGCGCCCGACGCTTACGACGATGTCGAGAAGCTTGGTGTTCACCTGCTCCGGCGGATACTTGTAGGCGATCGCCCAGCGCGGTGCCCGGCTCGTCGCGCCAAGCTCCTCATGCAGGGCGAGTTCGTCGACCTTGATGACGATGCCGTCGATCTCGTGCTCCACGCTGTCCCGATGCTCGCCGAAATACTCGATGAACTCCGCGGCATCCTTCGCGGTCTTCCTGACCCGATAGTGCGTGCTCGTGGGCAGCCCCCACGACTTCAGCAGTTCATACACCTCGGACTGGGCGGCGACCGGCGGCCCATTCTGATCCCCCGCACGGGTCTGACCGGCATTCGGCCAGGCTCCGATGCCGTGCACGAGCATCCGCAGCCGCCTGAGCCGACGCTTCATGAGGTCGAGCTGCGCAGCATTTTTGTTCTCGGCCTTCTGCCGCAGGCTTCCGGATGCCGCGTTCCGCGGGTTCGCGAACACACGCTCCCCGGCGGCGCTCTGCTCCGCGTTCAGTTCGCGGAACGCCTGGACCGGAAAGAATACTTCACCGCGCACCTCGACGATCGGCGGATGCCCGGTGCCCGTCAACCGGTGCGGGATCACGCTGATGAGGGCGACATTCTCGGTCACGTCTTCCCCGACTACGCCGTCGCCACGGGTCGCCGCGGTCGTGAGCACACCGTTTTCGTAGCGGAGGTTGATCGCGAGTCCATCGATCTTGAGTTCGCACAAGTAGTCGACGCGGCGCGCAGAATCCCGCTCGACCCTGGCGGCCCAGGCCTCGAATTCCTCGATGGAGAAGACATTGTCGAGGCTCAGCATCCGCTCGGCGTGACGCACGGGAGCGAACAGGGTCGTCTCGGCGCGGCCGCCGACGCTCTGGGTTGGCGAGTCCTGGCTCTGCAACTCGGGGAACAGCCGCTCCAGCTCCTCGAGTCGCTGGATCATGAGGTCGTACTCGGCGTCGCTGACCAGCACTTCATCGCGCTCATAGTAGGCATCGCGCAGTTCGAGGATGCGGGTGGTCAGACCCGCGGCTTCAGCACCGGCCTCAGGCAGTTCACGCGGTTCACGCAGTTCACGCGGTTCACGC
>JAYTEZ010000159.1:0-5981 GCA_043734805.1 Microbacteriaceae bacterium | reverse complement strand
CCCGGGAGCAGATCACGGTTGTACTGCTCTTCCATGGCCACGGCATCCAGGATCATCTGTTTGATCTCTGCGGCGAACTCTTCGGTCTGCAGGTCGGGGTTCTCTTCGAGCACCGTGAGAATGAGATTGATGCCGAACTTGAGGTGCAGCGACTCGTCGCGCACGACCCAGTCCATGAGCGAACCGAAGTTACGCAAGAGGTTCCGCTGGCGGAATGACAGGGCGACCATGAAGCCCGAGTAGAACCAGATGCCCTCGAGGATGACGTTGTAGGCGACGAGGTTGCGAACGAAGTCCTTCTTGCCCTCCGTCGTGGTGATGTCGAGGGTCTGCTCCGTCATGCGACGGATGTACTTGATCTCGAATTCCTCTTTTTTCGCCATTGAGGGAATGTTGACGTGGGAGTTGTAGGCAGCCTCACGGTCGATCGGGAAGGTCTCGAGCACGTACTCGAACGACATGCAGTGGTTGGCCTCTTCCCACATCTGCTTTGCGAGATAGATGCTGCACTCGGCGGCGTTGATGTACGGGTAGACGCCGAACGCCAGTGCCTTGTTGACGAGCAGCTCGTTCGGGTTGAAATAGCTCATCAGGAAGGTGACGGCGTGACGTTCCTCATCGGTCATCTTCTTGAAGTCGGCGATGTCTTCGCCGAGCTGGATCTCATTCGGAAACCAGGTGTTCGCCACCGCCTGGTCGTAGAGGTCCATCGCCCACTGGTAGCGGATCGGCTTGAGCAGAAGCCCCTCCTGGAGGCCGGTTCCGAGAATTCCCATTATTTGTCTCCTAAGCCGTCTCTACTGGCAGCTGTCGCACTGCAGTTCGTCCATCGGGTCGACCGGAACAGAGTATTCGAATGCTGGGCGCTCGATCGGGTTCATGAGTTGTCCCCCTTCGGTGCGAGTCCGCCGAAGCCGCGTCGGGCGACGGCAGGCACTGCCGCCGCGCCAGCGTCAGCCGACACCAGCGCGGAGTCGGCCGGTACAGAACCAAAGCCACCGCGAGTCCCGGTCCCGATCTCCTCGGCCTTGTTCACCTTGACCGTCGACTGCTCGGCGGTGTGGCGAGGCTTCATGTGCAGGTAATACGTCGTCTTGACGCCACGCTCCCAGGCCGCGAAATAGATATCCATCATGTCGCCGAGGTCACGTGTCTCGAGGTACATATTGCGGCTGATCGACTGGTCGATCCACTTCTGGGCGCGAGCCGCGACCTCGAGGAAGGCATACGGCGAGAGCTGAAAGCTCGTCTTGTAGGTCGCCTTGACCGAGTCCGGGATGGCCGCAATGCCCTGGATATCGCCCTGGCTGCGCAGAATCGCCTCACGGGTCGAATCCCAGATGCCGAGCTCCTGCAGGGCGTTCACCAGGTTGCGGTTCACCTCGAGGAACTTGCCGTTCGAGGTCGCGCGGCTGAAAATCTGGGAGAACTGCGGGTCAAGGCCGGGAGTGGTGCCGGCGACGAGACCAATGGAGGCCGTCGGCGCGATCGCCATCAGGGTCGCGTTGCGCATGCCACCCTTCACCTTCGCGCGCAGGGCATCCCAGTCGAGACGCGTCGTGCGGTTGACCTTGATCGGCATTCCGCGGTCCGCCTCGGTGAGCGCAATCGAGTCGAGCGGCACGAGGCCTTCCGACCAGCGCGAACCCTCGAAGTTAGGGTACGAGCCGCGCTCGGCCGCGAGATTCGCACTTTCATCGATCGCTGCGTACGAGACATGTTCCATGATCTCGTCGATCAGGTCGTAGGACTCTTCGCTCTCGTAGCTGAAACCGAGACGCTCCACGACATCCGTAAAGCCCATGACGCCGAGCCCCACCGCACGGTTCTGCTGGTTGGAGAAGTCGGCTTCCGCAACCGATGAGCGGGTGATGTCGATGAGGTTGTCGAGCTGGCGCACGGCGAGACGCGCGCTCTCCTCGATCTTTCGCCAGTTGAGACTGGGCTTGCCGAGTTTTTCGGCGTCGTCGAGGTGCTGCGAGAGGTTGATCGACGCGAGATTGCAGACCGAGACATTGTCTTCGTCCTGCGGCAGCGTGATCTCGGTGCAGAGGTTGGAGAGGTGGATCGTGCCGGTGTTGTTGTTGAGCGCACGATTGTTGATCGTGTCCTTCCAGGTCAACCACGGGTGGCTGGTGGTCTGCAGGGAGATCAGGATCGACTTGAACTGCTCGCGAGCGGTGATCTTCTTGAACAGGCGCATCTCGCCCGCCTCGGCCCTGGCAACGTATTCGTTGTACCGAACCGAGAACGCCTTGCCGTAGAGCTCGTTGAGATCCTGCACCTCGAGCGGGTCGAAGAGGTACCAGCTGTCGTCGTTCTGCACCCGCTTCATGAACTCGTCGCTGATCCAGACCGCGGTGTTTGCGGTGCGCGTGCGGCGGTACGGGTCGCCGGAGTTCTGCCGAAGGTCGAGGAACTCGGGAAAGTCGAGGTGCCAGTTCTCCATGTAGAAGCAGAGAGCGCCGAACTTCTTGCCGCCACGACTGACCGCCCGAAGGATCGAATCGATCGTATGCATGAATGGGATCGGGCCGGTCGAGGTGGTGTTGTTGGAGCGGATGGGCGAACCCTGGGCGCGCAACTTGGTGACCGAGAGGCCGATGCCGCCGGTGCCTTTGGTCAGCCACATGACATCGCGGGTGGTCTTGGCGATGTGCTCCATATCATCCTGCATCTCCATGACGAAGCAGTTGGCGAGCTGAGGGTAGACGGTGCCCGCATTAACCAGGGTGGATCCGGCGGCCAGGTACTCAAGCTTCGACATCTTCTCGTAGAACCTGATGGCGTGAGCCGTCGGGTTCGCCTCGTTGAGGGAGAGGCCCATGGCGATGCGCATCCAGAAGTACTGGGGAACCTCGAGGGCGTCACCGTTGCGACCCTTGATGCCGTAGCGGTTGTTGAGTGTGACGACGCCGATGTACTTGAGCAGCTCGTCGTGCGCGGGCTCGAGGGCTTCCGAAAGCGTTTCCAAATCGAAAAGGGAAATGAGGCGCGGGTCGAGAAGCTTCTCATCGACCCCGCGGGTGATGTTCGCGGCGAAGTGACTCGCGTGCAGAGCCTTCAGTTCTTCATACGTCCGGTAGTCGCCGAGCACGCGCTTGTAGATCGTCTTGAGCAGGAGGCGCGCGGCAACGGTATCGAAGGCCGGGTCGTCCTTGACGTTTTGGAGCGCGACCTGGATGACCGCCTCATCCAGCTGCTGCGTCGAGATGCCATCGAAGAGTGTGAGTTCCAGTTCGCTCGCGATCTGGGTGACCCAGGTGATGTTCTCATCGAGCCCCGTGCTGGCATGCTCGATGGCGAGATTGATCTTGTTCGCGTCATACGGCTCGCGCTGCCCATTGCGCTTGACTACGGTGATTGCCAATCTGTACTCCTTGTTCGTCACTCAACGTCTTTCGTGAAAACCGCCCCGACCGGCGGTCTTTCTTCCCCGGGACTTCCCTGAAAGTCCAAAATAAGCTGCCGAGTGCATCAGGCTGGGCCTGCCACGAGTGGGCGTTCCAGGAGTTGCTGTTCAGCAGTTCCACCACTATATAGCGGGCTCCCGACATTGCGGTAACCCCACATGTAGTGGGCGTGTCATCCACAGCTGTGCATAAGTTGCCCGTGTTTATGCACAGCCTGTGCACAATTCCAGCAGGTGCCTCCGACAGGACGGAAGGCCGACAAAAGACCCGGGCCTCCGTTTGCATTTGGTGCCAGACCGGGGCTATGGTGTCAACGCAAGGTGCCGCTCGTTAGCTGAGGCTCCTTCGTGGAAACATGCCAGCGACCCCCAACGTCGAGAGACGCCCCGGGTCAGGACAGGCCACCCCGACTTAAGGGGTAGCCCCGATTGGCTCCTGACGACAACGTCAGGTTAACGCCGCGAAGTGCCAAAGGTCTTACGAGGAGAGGCAATCTCCCGCTTTTTTCCCGGGACTTCTCACTGGCGCTTCAGCCCTCCAGCCGAACGATGCCGGTGGCGATTCACCCCTTTTTTTCACCTCGATGCTCGCCGCGCGCGGAGGAAGCGGTCTGTCATGACCTCGAACAACATCACGAACACCGGGCCCATCGAATCCGCCGCCCTCGATTCAGCGCACGTCGGCAACATCGAGGGAGCGCTTGGCACGATCAAGCTGGGTGACGATGCGCCCCGTCGAACGCTGTCGGCCAAACTGCGCACACTCGTTGCCATCGTTGGCCCCGGCCTGATCGTCATGGTTGGTGACAACGACGCTGGCGCGTTTGGCACCTACACCCAGGCTGGGCAGAATTACGGCACGAGCCTGCTCTGGACGCTTCTCCTCCTGGTGCCGGTGCTCTTCGTCAACCAGGAGATGGTGCTGCGCCTCGGCGCGGTCGCCGGTGTCGGTCACGCCCGCCTCATCCTTGAGCGATTTGGTAAGTTCTGGGGCGCGTTTAGCGTCATCGATCTCTTCATTCTCAACGCGCTCACGATCGTCACGGAGTTCATCGGAATCAGCCTTGGGCTGAGTTACCTCGGCATTCCCGAGATCCCGGGGGTGATCGTGTCTGCCCTGGTAGTCCTCGCCGCCGTGAGCACCGGTTCGTTTCGCCGGTTCGAACGACTCTGCTTGATCCTCGTCGCCGGTTCGCTTGTGTTGGTTCCGATCGTGATCATGGCCCATCCCCCGATCGGCCAGATCGCGCACGACTTCCTCGTCCCCGGGTTACCGTCCGGCGCCCAACTCTCGACGGTGATGCTGCTGATCATCGGCATCGTTGGCACAACCGTTGCGCCATGGCAGCTGTTTTTCCAGCAGTCCTACGTCATTGACAAGCGGATCACGCCACGGTTCATGAGCTACGAAAAGATCGACCTGTGGATTGGGATTTTCCTTGTTGTGGTCGGTGGCGGGGCCCTGATGGCGTTCACAGCAGCAACCTTTGCCGGCCGTCACGAGTTCGGAAACTTCACCGATGCCGCCGGTGTGGCAGATGGTCTGGCCAAGTATGTGAACAAGACTGCCGGTGTGCTCTTTGCGATCGCGCTGATTGACGCGTCGATCATCGGAGCGGCAGCGGTCGGGCTGTCAACGTCCTACGCGTTGAGCGACGTTTTGGGACTCAAGCACTCCCTGCACCGAAAGGTATCGGAAGCGAAGGGCTTCTACGCTGTCTTCGCCGGCCTGCTGGTGATCTCCGCCGTGATCGTGCTCATCCCGGGCAGCCCGCTCGGCCTGCTGACGGTTGGCGTTCAAGTGCTTGCGGGAGTGCTGCTGCCGTCCGCGACCGTGTTTCTGTTACTGCTCTGCAATGACAAGGCAGTGTTGGGGCCGTGGGTGAACGGTCGTTGGTTGAATATTTTCACCTCCGCCGTCGTCGCGATCCTGGTGACGCTTTCGATCGTGCTGACCGCCAGCGTGCTCTTCCCCGATATAACCTCCGCGACCATCCTCGAAATTTTGATTGCGGGATCGGCCATCGCCGTAGTCGCCGGTGTGGCGTTCTGGATTTATCGGCTCCGGCATCCTGCGATAAGCGACGGTGATCCCATCGACCGCAGCCAACGTCTGACCTGGCGGATGCCCCCCTTGACCCTGCTGGCTCGCCCAAACCTGTCCCCCGGTCGCCGAGTGGGGTTGACTGTGCTGCGCGTCTACCTGCTGCTCGCCATGATCCTGGTCATCGTTCGAATCACGCAACTTGCTCTCGGCCACTAGTGTCCAGGGCCTTTTGATCACTATCCCGCTGGTACACAATTGACTTAGCTCCCGGAAGGAGCCCCCCATGAGCACCACTGTCGTGACCACGGAATCAGTTCCCACCATCTTTCTCTCGACACTGCTCCGACACGCTGTCATCGACGCCAAGAACCAGCAGATCGGCGCTCTCGCCGACGCGATCGTCCGCCTCCGCGGCGACGAGTATCCGCTGCTCACCGGCCTCGTGGCACAGGTTGGTTCGAACCGCGTGTTCGTGCCGATCTCCAAAGTCATCGCCATGGACAGTGACCGAATCGAACTGCG
>JAYTEZ010000158.1:0-7001 GCA_043734805.1 Microbacteriaceae bacterium | reverse complement strand
GTCGACACCGCATCATCCAGCGCTGTGCGAAGCGCCGCGAGCACGGGATCCGTCATCGTGCCGCCCAGTCTTCCATGGCCGCGTCGATTGCGGAACGCTGTGGCACCGACGGCACAGCGCCGATGGCCTGCACGGAAAGGGCGGCAGCAGCCGTCGCAAAACTCGCCGCATCGAGAAGGTCCCGCCCCTCAGAGATCGCTGCGGCGAAGGCTCCGCAAAAGGTGTCACCGGCCCCCGTGGTGTCGACGGCCGCGACCCGGGGGGCTGCGACCCTGCCGACCTCGGCTCCGCGATCGAACAGCACCGATCCGTCTGGGCCAAGGGTGACAATGAGTCGGCCGACCTGCGAGGCGAGGGTCGAGGATGCGGTGTCGAGATCGTCGGATCCCCCGATCAAACACGCCTCGTGTTCGTTGACGATGAGGTAGTCGAGGCGCTCGAGCAGTTCGCGCGGGAGCTCTCGAGCCGGCGCCGCGTTGAGCATGACCACCACACCGCCTGACTGAGCTTCGGTCGCCGCTGACAGTACGACCTCGAGGGGAAGTTCGAGCTGCATGAGCAGTACGACGCTCGAGGCGATCGCGGCCCGGTCCCCGTCGGCCAGAGCCGTCACCGTGGCGTTCGCGCCGGACGCGACGATAATCGTGTTCTCCCCCGAGCTGTCCACCACGATGAACGCCTGCCCGGTCGGTTCCGGCCGGCGCCGCACGAGAGCGCTGGAAATTGCCGCCTCGGCCATCGTCACCTCGAGCGCGTCACCGTTCTCATCGGTTCCCAGTGCACCGATGAAAGTGGTGGGAGCGCCCGCCCGCGCGGCCGCGACCGCCTGGTTGAGCCCCTTGCCGCCCGGATACCGATCCGCCGAGGTGGCGAGCAGGGTCTCGCCGGGCTGCGGTATCCGTTCGACAGTGAAGACAACGTCCATGTTGGCGCTGCCGAGGACCGTCACGCCCGCACTCGCCACTGTGGTTTGGGGGACAGCGCTCATGAGGCCAGATTAGCCGCTGGGGGCCGTGTCCGATTTCCGCCAATGAGGGTCGGAGGCTCGTGTGAGAGTAGGAGGGTGACCGTGATCCCTCCCGCCATCGTGCGACCGGCAGATCCGCTCTTCGCCGAGCGCTACCGTGCCATGTCATCCCGCGACTCGCGCTTTGACGGTCAGTTCATCACCGGTGTGCATTCCACCGGCATCTACTGTCGCCCCAGCTGCCCGGCGAGGACACCCAAGCCCTCCAACGTCAGCTTCTATCGCACCGCCGCCGCGGCGCACGCGGCCGGGCTGCGCGCCTGCAAGAGATGTCAGCCGGATGCCGTGCCCGGGTCACCGGAGTGGAATATCCACGACGACGTTGCCGCCCGGGCGATGCGGCTCATAGCGGATGGCACGGTCGAGCGCGAGGGTGTGCCCGGCCTCGCGAAACGGCTGGGCTACACCGCGCGCCATCTCGGTCGCGTGCTCGTGCAGGAACTCGGCGCCGGGCCGCTCGCACTCTCCCGCGCCCACCGTGCACAGACCGCGCGAACACTACTCGTGAGCACCGACCTGTCCATTGCCGATGTCGCTTTCGCTGCCGGCTTCTCGAGCATCCGGCAGTTCAACGACACGGTGCAGGCGGTGTATGAGACGACACCGAGTGCGCTCCGCGAGCGCGGCCACCGGGGTTCCGCACGCCCGCCGAGTGGCCGGTTCGATGACGAGACGGAATCGACGTCGATCACGCTCCGGCTGCCCGCCCGGGAGCCATTCGATGGCACCGGACTGATGAAGTTCTTCGCCGACCACGCGGTCACCGGCATCGAGTCGGGCGACGAACAGAGTTTCCGGCGTTCGGCGCGCCTGCCGCACGGAACGGCTCAGATCGAACTGCGGCTCGACGGACCAGCCGCCGTGCTCTGCACCGCACGACTCGAGAACATGGCCGACCTCGCAACCCTGGTCGCGCGGGTACGCCGCCTGCTCGACCTTGATGCGGACTCCGAGGCGATCGATGACGCGCTTCGCCATGACCCGGCGCTCGCCGAATCCGTGCTCACGCATCCTGGCGTTCGGCTGCCAGGCAGCCTCGATGCGGACGAGACTTTAGTCCGCACGATTATTGGTCAGCAGATCTCCGTCGCCGCCGCCCGCACCGTGCTCGGCAGACTCGCGGCCGGGCTATCCGAAACGCCCGGGCTGTTTCCGACGGCGGCCGTGATAGCGGAGCGCGGCCACGAGATGCTGCGCGGCCCGGCCACCCGGGTGGCAGCAATTCTCGGCGTTGCTCGTGCCCTCGCGAACGGCGAACTCGTTCTCGACTTCGGCATGCCGGCCGATGAACTCGTCGCACGGCTCGTCGCGCTCCCTGGCGTCGGCCCGTGGACCGCCGGCTACCTTGCCATGCGGGTGCTCGGCAATCCGGACGTGCTGCTCACGACGGATCTCGTCATGCTCTCGAGCGCCGCGAGTCTCGGCCTCCCCGGCACTCCCAACGGGCTCGCCGACTACGGCGCGCGCTGGGCGCCCTGGCGCAGCTACGCGGGATTGCACCTCTGGAGAACCGCCCGGCGCGGATCCCCCGCCCCCAGGCGCGAGGCCTAGGGAGTGTCGGTCGGCAGAGGTCGATGGACGGTGATCACCCCGGTGATCGGCACCAGCCCGCTCAATCGCTCGGGCGACAGCACTCGCGCGACCTGCTCCTTCGTCATGAGGCCCGAGGCGACGACGAGCTCGGCGATCGAGGCGTTCGTCGTGAGGGCGGTGTGAGCAAGAGCCGCGGATGCCGCGTAGCCGATGTAGGGCGTGAGCGCTGTGACCACCCCCACCGACGACTCGACCTGCGCCGCCAGCCGTGTGATGTTTGCGGTAATGCCATCGATGCAGTGGACTCGAAGCGTGTAGCAGCCATTCGTCATCCAGGCGAGGGACTGCAGAATGCTGTGGGCGATGACGGGCTCGAAGGCATTCAGCTGCAGCTGCCCGGCCTCCGCGGCGGCCGTGACCGTCGCATCCGCTCCGATGACGCTGAACGCCACCTGGTTGACGACCTCCGGGATCACCGGATTGACCTTCCCGGGCATGATCGAGGACCCGGCTTGACGAGGGGGAAGGTTGATTTCACCGAAGCCCGCCTGCGGACCGCTCGAGAGCAGCCGAAGATCGTTGCAGATCTTGGAGAGTTTGACTGCGGCGCGCTTGAGAGTACCGCTCAGCGTCATGAAGATGCCGGCATCCGCGGTCGCCTCGATCAGGTCGGGCGCGGTCTCCATCGCAATACCGGTGATCTCGATGAGGTGACGACAGACGGCCTCGGCGTAGCGCGGATCCGCGGTGATACCGGTTCCGATAGCGGTCGCGCCCATGTTGATCTCGTTCAGCCACGGCACGACCTCGCTGAGTCGGTCGTAGTCTTCGGCGAGGGTATGGGCGAAACCGCTGAACTCCTGGCCAAGAGTCATCGGAACAGCATCCTGCATTTGGGTGCGACCCACCTTGAGCACGCCGGCAAACTCCACGCCCTTGCGTGCAAACGATGCCGTGAGCTTCCGGTGTTCCTCGAGAAGCCTGTTCACGCCGAACACCATGGCGAGCTTGATCGCGGTCGGATACACATCGTTGGTGCTCTGGCTGCGATTGACGTCATCGATCGGGTGGAGGTGTTCGTAGTCGCCGAACGCGAAACCCAGGATCTCGAGTCCGCGATTGGCGATCACCTCGTTGGTGTTCATGTTGGTCGAGGTGCCGGCTCCGCCCTGGATGACCCCGACAGCGAACTCGTCGTGCAGTGCCCCGCCGACGATCTCCTCACAGACGCGGTCGATCAGGTCGGCCTTGTCGGCGCCGAGAACGCCGAGTTCCTTATTGGCACGCGCCGCGGCCTGCTTCACCCGCGCGAGCGCATGGATGAGGTCCGGGTAGACGGAGATCGGGCGGCGCGTGATGGGAAAGTTCTCGAGCGCGCGGGCGGTGTGGATTCCCCAGTAGGCGTGCGCCGGGATCGCCATCGATCCGAGCGAATCGCTCTCCAGACGAGTGCCAGCGAGCGACGGGGCTACGGAAACGGGTGCCGTGTGCGGTTCGGGGTCATCCGCTGCGTTGACTGCTGCATTCACTACGGTGCTGTTCACTTTAGAGGGGCTCCATTGCCTGGTCAGATCGCTTGTGGCTTGTTGACCAGTCGAGCTTACCGGTCAACCCCTCCCAGCCGGTCTGCCCCCTCCGGCCGACGAGCGGCGCAAATTCTGCCCAAAACTGGGGTCAGCGGTCGCTCCCATTCGCTCGCAATCGAAGCCGGGTGGGCGTTACAGTGAATTCACCCGAATATTTATCTCTACCGTGGAATGCCACTGTGTGGTTATTCTCAGTAATCTGGCCACCTGTGGCCAACTGCTGGAGGGCAGATGTTCGAGGACGATGTGACCGTTCCGGCTGGTTGGTATCCGGATCCGATGGGAATGCCTCAGCTGCGCTGGTGGAACAACCAAGCCTGGACCGAACTCACGACGGAGGCGCGACCGCCCCTCGTGATGCAAACACCGACCCGTCTCGCCTATGCGGACGACGATCTGCCCACCCGCCGCGAGCAGCGCGAACAGCGCGAACGCGATGAGGAGTACGCACATCTCGCCACCGACGAGGGTGATGCCCGGGACACCGCGGCCGCTCAGGCTCTGCTTGCGGTAACGCTCAAGGAAATTGATCCGCCACCTTCCATAACGATCGAAACGCCCGAGCCCGTTTCTGCGGCAACCACGCCGAGCGCCTCACCGGCGGGCGACGTCGCGGCAGCCGCACCTGACCCAGACCTGGACCTGGACCTGGACCTGGACAACGCGGACACCTTCGACAACATTTTTCGGCCGCGGTCGGCGACGACCGCGGTATCCGCACCGATTGCGCAGAGCGAGCGGGCCCGGACAGCCGATTCGTATATCGCGCCGACACTGTTACACACGAGCACGGTCTCGCGTCTTCCGATTTACACGGCACCCGCGTGGACCATCGCTCTCATCCCGCTCCTCCTGCTTGTACTCAGCCTGCTCCTCCTCCTGGGTTTCGGCTCGACTCTGAGCGGCGAGGTCACGGCGGGCTTCTGGGCCGGGTCATACGTGCTGGTGGTGGTGCTCGCCATCGCCGATCGGGCGAAGCTCAAGCGTGCCGGATACGAGCACAGCGCCAGCTGGGCCTGGGCACTGCTCAGCGCACCTGTCTACCTCATCGCGCGTTCCATGAGCCTGAGTCGGGTCGGGCCGCTCGGATTCGCCCCCGTCCTGGTCTGGGCTGCGCTCGGGCTGCTCCAGGTGGCGTCAGTGCTCGTCGTGCCCGGCCTTCTGATTTCGGCCATTCCGGCTGCGTTCAGCACGGAGGCACAGGTCTCCGTCGCCTCTGAAGCGTCGATCATCGGTGCCAAGCTCGATGTAAGGTGCCCGTCGACACCTCCCGTTATCATCGGGCAGCAATTCACCTGTACGGCGAAGCGCGCATCGGGCGACACCTACGACGTGACCGTCAGCCTCCAGCGTGTCAACGGCTGGATCAACTGGCGGGTGGACGACTGGGGCATTTACTCGCTCTCTCGCTAGTCGCGCATTCCGCCCGGCTGAACACTGGCCGCTGACGACTGCGGGGCGGGGCGCGTTCCGCGCCGTGCGGGGGCGCATAGAGTGAGGCGGTGAGCGCAATTCCTGACCCACGCGACCGGAACCCGGAGAATCAGCGGGGCCAGGGGCCGCTCACTCCGGCAGAACGCAAACGACTCACTCAACGGCCGAGTGACAGGGCGATAACGACGACCCTCGCCCTCACCGGCCTGATAGCCGCGTTCATGCAGACCCTGGTGACTCCGATCATCCCCGAGCTGCCGAGGTTTCTCGACGCTTCCACCGCCGACGCGACCTGGGTCCTGACCTCCACCCTGCTTGCCGCCGCGATCTCGACGCCGATCAGCGGCCGACTCGGCGACATGTATGGAAAGCGCCGCGTCGTGCTCATGCTGCTCATGCTGATGGCTGCCGGGTCGATCATCTGTGCCCTGTCGAACACCCTCATCCCGATGATCATCGGCCGGGTGTTCCAGGGGGTCGGTCTCGGCGTGATCGCCCTCGGGATCAGCATCCTGCGCGACGTCATGCACCCGAAGAACCTGGGCGGTGCCGTTGCGCTCGTGAGCGCGACACTGGGTGTCGGTGGGGCTGTCGGCCTGCCCGTCGCGGCCGTTATCGCGCAGAACTTCGACTATCACTACCTGTTCTGGCTCGCCACCCTGCTCACGCTCCTGGTGATCGCGCTCGTGGCGAGGGTTGTCCCGGTGAGCACACTGCGGGCCGGAGGGCGATTCGATTTTTTCGGTGCGATCGGATTTGCGGTTGGCCTGGTTGGCATCCTGTTGGCGGTCTCGAAGGGCAGCGAATGGGGTTGGGCAAGCCCGACAACGCTCTCGCTCCTGATCGGTGGAATCGTCGTTCTTCTCGGCTGGGGTTTCATCGAACTCCGCACCGAGGATGCCCTGGTCGACCTGCGGGTCGCGGCAAGACGCCCGGTGCTCCTCACCAACCTTTCCTCCATCTCGGTCGGCTTCGCCTTCTTCATCACGACCGCAGCCCTGCCGGTTCTCCTCGAGGCCCCAACGACGACCGGCGTCGGGCTCGGCCAGACCCTGCTCGTTTCGAGCCTCGCTCTCACGCCCCTCGGACTCGTCATGTTCTTAATGGCTCCGGTCGCCGCACGGCTCTCCAAGACGCGTGGGCCGCGCACGAGCCTCATTCTGGGCGGAGTGATCATCACGATCGCGTTTGCCCTTGCGGTGGTGCTCCACGGAGCCCTCTGGCACGTGATCCTCATCTCGACGATCGTGGGATTCGGAGTCGGATTCGCCTACGCGGCCATGCCGACGCTCATCATGCATGCCGTTCCTCCGAGCGAAACCGCCGCGGCCAACGGCCTCAACTCCGTCATGCGCACGCTCGGCTCGACGGGCGCCGCAACGCTCGTCGGCCTCATCCTTTCCTCCCACCTTGTGGTCTCA
>JAYTEZ010000157.1:0-3496 GCA_043734805.1 Microbacteriaceae bacterium | reverse complement strand
CCAGCGCTCATCGCGTTCGGCATCGACACCGGGCTGCCGGCACTCGTCAAGCACGACGGGGTGCCGCTCGGTTTCGCGGTGGTCGCCTACCTCTTCACGGGCGTCATCGGCGCCGTGCTGATCGCCTGGTACACCGTTCTGACGGCGCGGATCAGCCAGGCGATCCTCATCGACCTGCGCAAGCGAGTGTTCCTGCACACCCAGAAGCTCAGCCTCGAGTTTCACGAGAGCTACACCTCCGGGCGCATCATCGCCCGGCAGACGAGCGACCTCGATTCGATTCGCGAGTTGCTCGACTCCGGCATCAACCAGCTCATCCAGGGCGGGCTGTACATGGCGTTCATCGCCATCGCACTGTTCTCGCTTGACTGGGTGAGCGGTCTCGTGTTGTTCGGTTCCCTCGTGCCCCTTGGCTTCCTGATCCGCTGGTTCCAGGTGCGGTCGCAGAAGGCGTTCCGCTCGACCAGAACCACGTCGGCCCGGCTGATCGTGCAATTCGTTGAGACCATGACCGGCATGCGTGCGGTCAAGGCGTTCCGCAAGGAGAAGCGCAACGAGGTCGAATTTGCTGCGCTCGTCGAGGACTATCGCGTCGCGAACATGAAAACGATCAAGCTCTTCGGCCTGCTCGACCCGGGACTCGTGCTGATCGGCAACGTTGCGCTCGGTGTCGTGCTGCTCGTCGGAGGCCTACGGGTTGCTGGCGGTGGCCTCGCCATCGGCGTGCTGCTCGCGACGCTGCTGTACACGCGTTCGTTCTTCGCGCCCGCGCAGGAGATGGCGATGTTCTACAACTCGTACCAGTCGGCGGCCGCGGCGCTCGAGAAAATTTCGGGGGTGCTTGAGGAACGGCCGAGTGTGCCTGACCCGACGCGCCCGATCGACCTCTGGCAGGCGAAGGGGGAGGTACGGTTCGAGGGCGTCGAGTTCGCCTATAAGGCTGACCGAATCATCCTTCCGCAGTTCGACCTTGACATTCCGGCCGGGCAGACCATCGCCCTCGTCGGGTCGACAGGGGCGGGTAAGTCGACTCTCGCGAAGCTCATTTCGCGCTTCTACGATCCGTCGGATGGCGTTGTCTCGCTCGACGGAGTCGACCTGCGCCGGCTGCATCCGAAAGACCTCCGTCGCGCCATCGTCATGGTGACACAGGAGGCCTACCTGTTCTCCGGCTCGGTCGGCGACAACATCGCGCTCGGAAAGCCGGAGGCGAGCACCGAGGAGATCATCGCCGCGGCGAAGGCCGTCGGTGCGCACGAGTTCATCCAGTCACTGCCGAACGGATACGACACGGATGTGAACAAGCGCGGCGGGCGCGTCTCGGCCGGTCAGCGCCAGCTGATCTCATTCGCGCGGGCGTTCCTCGCGAATCCGGTCGTGCTCATCCTCGATGAGGCCACCGCGTCGCTCGACATCCCGAGCGAACGACTCGTGCAGGAGGGGCTGCAGACCCTGCTCGCCGACCGCACGGCGATCATCATCGCGCACCGGTTGTCGACGGTCGCGATTGCGGATCGGGTGCTCGTCATGGAGCACGGACGCATCGTCGAAGACGGAACGCCGCGCGATCTCATCGCCGGAACGGGTCGTTTCGCGAAGCTGCACGCGGCGTGGCGGGAGTCGCTCGTCTAGTCGCTGCATCCCGCTCCGAACCCCGCCCCGTCGTCACCCCAGTCCCCGCAGCCCCAGCCCCGTGGCCGTTCCCAAAACGCAGGACATTCACCATCACAACGTGTTTTTCTTCACATTTCCGCCGTTGAGTGGTGAATGTCCTGCGTTTTGGGAACGCCGCTACGCTCAGTTCGCTTCCGCCCGCGGGCCGCCAGACTATGGCCGCCAGCGAGCGGTGCTCAGGTCCACCCGATACATGCTGGCAGCCGACCGGAGCAGCAGCGTGCCCTCGGCCTCGTACTGCTCGAGTGCGGCTGCGTCATGGTTGCGGGGCGGATGCCCGCTCGATCGGATGACTCGCCACCACGGTACATCCGACCCGTAGTAGGCCATCGCCTGCCCGACGGCGCGTGGTGCACGTGACCCGATCGCGGCCGCGACATCCCCGTAGGTCATGACCTGGCCGGGTGGAATCGATTCGACGACCGCGAGCACGCGCGAGACGAAGTCATCGTCAGGTGGCACCTACGGCCGGTTTTCGTCCGGCACATCTTCGGGATGGACCATCAGAGCTCGAGCGCGCCGATGTTCTCGCCGTACTGTGTCTCGCCGACGATCGTGAAGCCGGTGCGGAGAAAAAACTGCTCTGGACCTTCTTCGCCGGGTTCCCAGATCGCCGTGAGTCGATGGAAACCGCGCGAGCGCGCCTCCTCGGCGAGAGCCCAGACAGCGAACTTGCCGACGCCCGTCCCCTGGGCGGCCGCCGCGACGTTGACGCGCCAGATACAGCTGCGGAACTCTTCCTGCAGCGATTCCGGGTCGAAGTTGCCGCGGATAAAGCCGACTACCGTCTCACCGTCGAGAACGACTCGGGGCCACGAGGTGATCGGGTTGATGTACGCGTCCGCGATCGCGTACGACGGCGGCGTCACGAATTGTTCCTGGCCGCGACGCAGCGTGAGCCCATTCGCGGCAACAATGGTTTTCGCCGACAGTTCTTCCAGTCTCAACTCAGCCATGGTCACAGGCTATCCCGCACCGCTCGTACCGGGTAGTCGGCATTCTTGCGAATTGGATAAATATCTTGACATCAAGATATTTCTGCGAGCGAGTAAGCTTGCCCGCGGTGGGCAGAATGCCCTGTACTCAAGGAGAATCGCTTGTCAAAGATCACGGTAGAAGGCACGGTCGTCGAACTCGATGGAGACGAGATGACACGCATCATCTGGAAGAAGATCAAGGACACCCTGATCCACCCGTACCTCGACATCAATCTCGAGTACTACGACCTCGGTATCGAGCACCGTGACGCGACCGACGACCAGGTCACGATCGACGCGGCCCACGCCATCCAGAAGCACGGTGTTGGCGTCAAGTGCGCGACGATCACCCCCGACGAGGCACGCGTCGAGGAGTTTGGCCTCAAGCAGATGTGGAAGTCGCCAAACGGCACGATTCGCAACATCCTCGGCGGCGTGATCTTCCGAGAGCCGATCATCATCTCGAACATCCCGCGTCTGGTCCCCGGCTGGAACAAGCCGATCATCATCGGCCGCCACGCATTCGGCGATCAGTACCGTGCGACCGACTTCCGCTTCACCGGCAAGGGAAAGCTCACGGTCGAGTTCACCCCGGATGACGGCTCGGAGCCGCTCAAATTCGAGGTCTACCATTCCCCCGGTGACGGGGTCGCGCAGGTGCAGTACAACCTCGACGAGTCGATCCGCGACTTCGCCCGCGCGAGCCTCACCTATGGTCTCTCGCGTAATTACCCGGTCTACCTCTCGACCAAAAACACGATCCTCAAGGCCTACGACGGTCGGTTCAAGGACATCTTCGAGGAGATCTTCGAGGCCGAGTTTAAGGCGCAATTCGACGCGGCCGG
>JAYTEZ010000156.1:0-2360 GCA_043734805.1 Microbacteriaceae bacterium | reverse complement strand
ACCCAGGTCGGTACGGTCAACATCGAGAGCTGGCTGTCCGGAGTGGCGGCCGGATTCCTCGCCTGCGCCGTGCTCATGGTCAACAACCTGCGCGATCTGGAGCAGGACCGGGTGGCGAAGAAACGCACCCTGGCCGTGCTCGTCGGCGGTCGAGCCGCACGGGTGCTGTTCGCGATTTTTGTGGTGATCCCGTTCGTCATTCTCGCCTTCTTCGTCATCTTCTATGAGAAGGCGCCGCTCGTCTATTTCGCCCTGTTGCCGGCAATCCCCGCGATCATCATCACGTCGACGGGAAAGACGGCTCCCGAATTCATCCTCGCCCTGAAACTCACGACCCTCACCGCGCTCGTCTTCGGTCTCGGGCTGGCAGCGGCGATCGCCTTCTAGAAGTCGCCCTCCCGGCGATCGAGCGCCTCGTTCTCGAGCTCGTTGTCGATATCCCGGTCCCTGGCGCTGCGCAGTTCGTGGATCTTTGTGGCGACGGCGTCGCGCGATGCGCGAAAGAAAATGTAGGAGACGCAGAGACCGATGATGGCGGCACCGATTGCGGCGATCCAGGGGTTGATCCCGACGACAAGAAGGATCGCCAACGCGACGGCGAAGACGCCAACCCGGATGAGCGAGTAGATGACCCACTGGCGAGACGATTTCACGGAATCAAGTCTAGGCTCGCCTTCCTGAGCGCTCGTCTGCGGCGCCCAGAATACCGGCCTAGAATCTCGACATGGCCCGGCTCTACTTAATTCTGACGATCGTCTTTTTCGCGTTCACGATTTACGCGTTCATCGACTGCATTCGCACCGAAGAGTCGAGGGTGCGAGCGCTGCCGAAGATTCTCTGGGCCGTCATTATCGTTCTGCTCACTCCATTCGGTGGCATCCTCTGGTTTGCGCTCGGCAAGGAACGCTCCACGCGCAGACCGGCCCCGCTGCAGGGCCATGGGCCGATTGCTCCGGATGACGACCCGGCATTTCTCCGCCGCCTCGGTGAGGACAAGGAGCGTGAGGAACGCATCCGCCAGCTCGAGAAGCGCCTTGCCGAACTCGACGACGACCAGAACAGCACGAAGGAGCCGTGACCGTCACGGTTCCCGGGCCCGGCAACCCCGCAACCGACTTCTCGGTCGCTGTTCTCGGAGAGTTAATCCGCCGCGGGGTGCGAGACGTCGTACTCTGCCCCGGCTCACGCTCCCAGGCCATCGCGCTCGCGGTCGCGGCGTATGAGCAGGCCGGTCTCCTTCGCCTGCGCGTGCGTATCGACGAGCGTGTCGCGGGCTTTCTCGCGCTCGGGCTCGCGGTCGAAACCGGCACTCCTGTCGCCCTCATCACCACCTCGGGCACCGCGGTGGCAAACCTGCACCCTGCAGTGCTCGAGGCGCATCACTCCGGCGTTCCGCTCATCCTGCTGACCGCGGATCGTCCGGCCGAGCTGCGGGGCATCGGATCCAACCAGACCACGAAGCAGGTCGGGCTGTTCGGATCGGCCGTTGGCTGGCTGCGCGACGTCGAAGCTCCGAGCGGCACGGGCTTCGATCCGGACTACCCCGCACAACTCGCGCACGAGGCGTTCGCCGCCGCCGCGGGACATTCGTCGGCGCCGGGGCCGGTGCAGCTCAACCTGGCCTTCCGCGAACCGCTGTCCGGGCCGGTCGGTCGGCTGCCCCAACTCGATGCTCATTCCTGGCCGGTCGGCCGTCCAGCCGGAGCGCGCGAGATCTCTGACGCGCCGAATACGGTCGTGATCGCCGGACACGGTTCCGGGATTGCTGCCGAAGCCTTCGCCGTCTCGCTCGGTGTGCCGCTGCTCGCGGAGGTATCCAGCGGGTCGCGGTTCGGGCCGAACCTCGTCGTCGCCTACCGTGCGCTGCTCCGCGACCCGGAATTCGGGGGTCGGGTCAAGCGCGCTATCGTGTTCGGGCATCCAACCCTCAGCCGCGAAGTGCCCGCCCTCATACTGCGGCACGATGTCGAAACGCTGATCGTGCGCGGCACGGCGTTCGAGGCGTACAACCCCGGACACCGCGCGAGCAGCATCGAGGACTGCGTTTCGCACGAGGGTGGAGCGGATGAGTCGCGAGAGGCTCGAGCCTGGCTCGGTAGCTGGGTGCACGCGAGCCGCAGGCTGCTCGAAACCGGCAGCTCGAACCCGCGGGCGGTCGCATCCGAGCGCGCGGGCGACTTCGCGCGCGAACAACTCGCAACCTTCCGCGAACCCATAACCAGGCGGATGCTCGTTGAAACGGTCTGGCGCCACACCTGGCCGCACGATCGCCTTGTGCTCGGTGCGTCCAGGCTGATCCGCGAGGCGGATGCCGTTGCGCCCGGCAAGAAGATTGCGGTTCACGCCAACCGGGGCCTCGC
>JAYTEZ010000155.1:0-2880 GCA_043734805.1 Microbacteriaceae bacterium | reverse complement strand
GGCGTCGGCAGCAGCTTCGGCAGCGGCGGGATCTTCGGTCGCTAAGAACACCGCGTAGCGGCCAGGAATCGGTATTCCTGGCAGAGGCAAATGGCCCTGGACTTTAGCTCCGGGGCCATTTGCCAGTGTGCACACTTTTTCGGTAGGGGGTGTGCGGTTTATTAACAAGGCTGCGGTCGGCCACCCATGGTCGCAACCGCGAGGGCGCCGGATCGCGCGCCAGCCCGTGCCGCTTCCGCCCCGCCCTCACCCCGCACCAACGCAGCCAGGAAACCGGCGGCAAAGGCGTCACCAGCGCCGGTCGGATCGACGATGTCGGCTGCGATCGCGCTGACTCGAGTTACTCCGCGGCCGGGCTCCGCCACGACGACGCCGCCCGCGTCGAGGGTGAGCGCGACGATGGGGAAGGCTTCTGCGAGCCGCGCTGCGATCTCCTCCGGTTCGCTGAGTCCGGTCAGAATCCGGCCCTCCTCGAGGCTCGGAAAGATGATGCTGGCCCCGCGAACGGCATCCAGAAAGTTGTCGGCGCCGAAGTCGGCGATGAAACCGGCGGAACCTGGATCGACCGACACGGCAACAGCGCACGCTTCCGCTCGGGAAAAGAGATTTCGAAGGGCCCGCTGATCGGTCCGCCCAAAGAGGCTGTAACCGGTGAAATGCAGCAGCGCGGCACCCTCGAGCAGCTCGTCGGTCACAGCATCCGGGCTCAGCTTCGCATTTGCGCCTCGCTCGGTCAGCATGGTGCGTTGCTCGCCGTCAACGATCACCACGATCGTCCCGGTCGGGAGCTCGTCATGCCCGGCGAGGTGAGGCGTCACCCCGACCGCGGCGAGCAGCGCGCTGTGACGCGCGACGTCGTCGCGACCGACGATCCCGACGAAGTCGACCTTCGCTCCGAGCGAACCCAGCCAGGCGGCGGCATTGGCAGCGGACCCGCCGGCACGGTGGCGAATCGACGACGGGGTGTCTGTATCCGGACGGATGTCGCCCATCGGCACGACCACGACGTCGTCGTTGACGTCGCCGAAGACGAGGATTCGGCGCGGGTCAGTCACTGGCGAGGAGCGCTGCCCACTCGATGGCGATCTCCGCGGCGAGCCGCACGTTGTTGCGAGCCAGGTCGAGGTTGACCTCGAGGCTGCGGCCATCCGAGGCAGTGACGATGTAGCCGAGGAGGAAGGGCGTCACCGCCTTGCCACGCACGCCGGCCGAGTCTGCGGCGGCGAGGGCCTCGGTGAGCACGCGATCGTGTTCGGTCGGATCCCACTGCTGTTCTCGCGGGATCGGGTTGGCAACGACGATGCCCTGACCGTGGCCGAGGGCATCCTGGCTCCGCATGATCGCGGCCACCTGCGCGGCGGAGTCCACCGACCAATCGATGGTATGGGCGGACTCGGTGAGCCAGAAGCTCGGAAAGACAGTGGTGCGGTACCCGACGACGGGCACGCTCAGGGTCTCGAGTCGCTCGAGGGTGGCGGCGATGTCGAGCACCGACTTGACACCGGCGCTCACCACGGTGACGGGGGTGATCGCCAGGGTCGAGAGGTCGGCCGACTCGTCGAACGTCTGGCCGGCCCCGCGGTGCACTCCGCCGAGGCCACCGGTCGCGAAGACGCGCACGCCGGCGAGCGCCGCAAGGTGGGCGGTCGCTGCGACGGTGGTGGCTCCGGATGCGCCTGCCGCGGCCAGCACGGGAAGGTCACGCACGCTCGCCTTGGCCAGGTCTTCCTCGGCGATGCGGCGAACCCCGTCTTCATCGAGCCCGATTCGCGGCACGCCGTCGAGCACCGCGATCGTGGCGGGAGTGACGCCAGCATCCCGCAGGATCTGCTCGAACTCCTTCGCGGCTTCGTGATTGCGCGGTCGTGGAAGCCCGTGCGAGATGATTGTCGACTCGAGGGCGACGATGGGATTTCTGCCCGCGAGCGCGGTGGCGACCTCGTCGGAAATGATGAATGGGGTTGTCATAGATTTCCAGCCTATCGGCCCGTCGCAGAGCGCAGATTAGCCGATCGGCCCGTGGCAGAGCGATCCGCCGTCGACCAGCAGGGTCGTGCCGGTGACCCACGCCGCATCATCCGAGGCGAAGAAAACGGCGGCCCCGGCGATGTCGGCCGGGCTGCCAAGTCGGCCGAGTGGGATCGATTTCTTCGCCGCCGCGAGGGTTGCACCCGGCGTCGGCGACACGAGGTCGCAGTACTGGTTCATCATCGGGTTGTCGATGTAGCCCGGCGCAATCGCGTTAACGCGGATGCCGAACGGCCCGAGGTCGAGCGCGGTCTGCTGCGTGATGAGGTTGACGGCGCCCTTTGTGGCGGCGTACACCGCCGATTGTGCGAGCGGCAGCACCCCCTGGATGGACGAAATGTTGATGATGCTGCCGCGCCCGGCATCCATCATGACGCGCGAGGCGAACTTCATGCAGAGCAGCGTGCCGCCGACGTTGACGTTCATCACCCGCTCGTAGTCCTCATAATTGAGGTCCCAGACCTGCTCGGCGACTCCGGTGCCCGCGTTGTTGACGAGCACGTCGAGCCCGCCAAAGGCTGCAACGGTCTGCTCGACCAGCGCCTGCACGCTCGCCTCGTCTGTGATGTCGGTCGCGATGGTGACCGCGCGCCCGCCGTCCGCGGTGATCGCGGCAACCGCGGCCGCGCCCTCCTCCACCGAGCGCTGGGCAAGCACAACGGATGCCCCTTCCCGGGCGAACCTCGTTGCGATGCCGAGCCCGATCCCCCGCGCGCCGCCGGTCACGATCGCGACCTGTGCATCCAAACGTCCCATGTGTTGTTCCTTACTATCGATGTGCGCGCGGGCGACCGATTAGCATCGCTGTTTGTGGCCGCGCAGTAACTGGTGGTGTTATGCCTTCTGCGCTGT
>JAYTEZ010000154.1:0-5873 GCA_043734805.1 Microbacteriaceae bacterium | reverse complement strand
TGTAGCGGGGGCGGGACTCGAACCCGCGACAACACGATTATGAGCCGTGTGCTCTAACCACCTGAGCTACCCCGCCGGGACGCATCCCCGGCGAAGCCTGGGAGACGAGAGCCCCCTGTGGGAATCGGACCCACTACCTCTTCCTTACCAAGGAAGTGCTCTACCAATGAGCTAAGGGGGCGAAAGCAGCATTCGGGTGACCCCGAAGCCGTTTTAGCACCGTTCGAGAATAGCATCCTGCCGCGGCCCCGCCCGCCGGGCCGCAATGCCATAGGGTTTTTGCATGGCACAGGGCATTGAGTGGTGGCGTTCCGCGGTTATTTACCAGATTTATCCTCGATCGTTCGCGGACGCCAATGGCGACGGTCTCGGCGATCTCATCGGTATCTCCGAGCGCCTCCCGGCCCTTGTCGAACTCGGGGTGGACGCGATCTGGCTCTCGCCGTTCTACACCTCACCGCAGAAGGATGCCGGCTACGACGTCGCCGACTACTGCGACGTCGACCCCATCTTCGGCACCCTCGCCGACTTCGATGCACTGGAGGCGAAAGCGCACGAGCTGGGGCTTCGGCTGATCATCGACCTGGTGCCCAACCACTCCTCCGACCAGCACGTGTGGTTCAAGGAGGCGATTGTCGCCGCAGAGGGCAGCGCAGAGCGAGACCGCTACATGTTTCGCGACGGTAAGGGCGCGACGGGCGAACTGCCGCCGAACAACTGGGAATCGGTATTCGGCGGGCCAGCCTGGACCCGCGTCACGAAGACAGACGGCACACCGGGCCAGTGGTACCTGCACCTCTTCGACACATCGCAGCCCGACCTCAACTGGGAGAACGCGTGGGTGCGTGAGCAGTTCCGCGACATCCTGCGCTTCTGGCTCGACCGTGGCGTCGACGGCTTCAGGGTGGATGTCGCGCACGGCATGATCAAGGCGGCTGGTCTGCCCGACTACACTCCGCCCGCCGGGGGCGGCAGCATGGGAGGCGGGTCGGTCGGCCTCGAACCCGAGATCGATGCCCACGCGGATGCCGATCCCCCCACACCGCCGTACTGGGCCCAGGACAGGGTGCACGAGATCTACCGCGACTGGCACATCGTGCTCGACGAGTACGACGGCGAGCGCGTTCTCTGTGCAGAGGCCTGGGTCGAGCCTCTGGCCGTGGTCGCCCGCTGGGTGCGTCCGGACGAGATGCAGCAGGCCTTCAACTTCGCCTACCTCGAAACAGCCTGGAACGGCTCGGCCCTGCGCTCCGTAATCGACGACTCGCTCGCCGCGTTCATGAGCGTCGGTGCGCCGAGCACCTGGGTGCTGTCCAATCACGACGTCGTGCGCCACGCGTCCCGCCTTGCCCTTACCGCCGAGAATCCGCAGGGGCACGGTATCGGACGGAACTCCCCCGGCCAGCCGGTGCGCACACTCGGTCTGCGTCGCGCCCGCGCCGCGACCGCGCTCATGCTCGCGCTGCCGGGAAGTGCCTACCTCTACCAGGGCGAGGAGCTCGGCCTGCCCGAGGTCATCGACCTGCCGGATTCCGCGCGCCAGGATCCGACCTGGTTTCGCAACAACCACGAACGCTACGGGCGGGACGGATGTCGCGTGCCGCTCCCCTGGGAGGCCGACAAGCCGACATACGGCTTCAGCCCGGTCGCGAAGAGCTGGCTCCCGCAGCCAGCGGACTGGGGTCCGTACGCGCGGGACTCGCAGCGCGGCGTTGCTGGCTCGACGCTCGAGCTCTACCGTCTCGCTCTCGCGACTCGCGCGACGTACGCTCTCGGCAAGGGAAGCATCGAGTGGCTGCCCGGCTACCCGGCTGATGTCGTCGCCTTCCGCAATGGGGGCGTCACGGTGATCGCCAACACCGGCGAAGCCGTCGTGCCGCTCCCGGCCGGCGAGGTGCTGCTGTCGTCAGAGCCCCTCGGCATCGGCGTGCTGCCGGGCGATACGACGGTCTGGCTGACGGCGGTCTAGTTTGCGTTGGCCGTGAGCCACGCGAAAGGGTCGATCGGCGTTCCGTTGAGGTGGATCTCGAGGTGCAGGTGCGCGCCGGTTGAGGCGCCGCTGCTGCCCACCTGGCCCACCTCATCCGCTACCTTCACGACCTGGCCCTCGACAACCCTGACCGAACCGCTCAACATATGAGCGTAAATGCTCTGCACCTTCTGCCCGTTGATGCGGTGGTCGATCGTGACGCTGTTGCCGTAGCCGCCGGCATCGAACGACACTTTGCTCACGACGCCATCCGCAATCGACTGGATCGCCACGCCGAGGCCCGGAGTGAAGTCGACGCCCTGATGGAAAGACGTGCAGTAGCCGCAGTTCGAAACGTCGCGTGGTCCGAAGCCGCTGGCGATCGGAACGGGCACCGGGAATGGCCATTGGATCGTCCCCAGCGGATTATTCGTGTAGGCGTTGCCGCGAGCGCGGTACGCGACTTTCAGCCGAGCGACCGGGGAGACAACGCTGTAGCCATCGCGGGTCGGTGCCGCGGCGACCGCTGTCGTGTCGACCTCGAGTTTTTGCAGAGACACCCTCTCGGTGGTGCTGACTCCCGTGCGAAATGAGTCGCTGTAGAAGGCGTTGGCCGGGAGGGAAGTCGAGACCAGCAGCGCTGCGGCACCGAGCATGGCGCCCAGGGTCATGAATTTTTGCAGAACTTTGCGACGCTTCCCGAGTCCGGGCCTCGTGGCTCTATTGCTCGCGGGTCGAGTGGACTCCGGATGTTCGATATCGGCCACCAACTAGCGGACCTCGGAGCTTACCGGTCGCGAGATTGTGACGCACAGCACGCTACTACACTGCTCTGGCATGTCGGATGCTCCTCAGTCGATTCGCCGGTTCGGTGAGTGAAACCGACCCAATTCTTTCGAGATTTGCGAACTACCCACGCTTCGGCAGGTAACGGATTCATAAAGAATAGCCACCGATGGCCGGATTGACCAGCCCCCTGAACCAGGCACAGCGATCAGTTCGCGTTCGCCTTGAGCCAGGCGAAGGGGTCGACCGGTGTGCCGCCGAGGTGAACTTCGAGATGCAGGTGTGGGCCCGATGACTCGCCGGTGCTCCCGACCTGCCCAAGTTCCTCGGTCACCTTGACCTGCTGTCCGACGACCACCCGGATCGAACCAGCCAACATGTGCGCATAGAGGCTCTGCACCTTCTGGCCCTTTATCACGTGGTCCACCACAACGTGGTTGCCGTATGGACCCGAAGTGTCGACCAGGCTGACCACACCATCGGCTATCGCCCCGATCGCGGTACCGGCGCCCGGAACGAAGTCGATGCCCTCATGGAAGGAAGAGCAACCGGAGCACGGAGACCTGCGTGGCCCGTATCCCGAACTGATCGGGACGGGAGCAGGAAACGGCCACTGGATCGTGCCCAGCGGGTCATTCGTGTAGGCGAAGTCCTGGCTGCTGTAAACCGGTTTCATCTGTCGCGCGCGTGAAACGACGGTGTATGCGTCCCGGACTCCGGCACTCTGCAGCACCGTCGTGTCGATGGCGAGCGACTGCCCCTGTACCTGGGAGTGCACCGCCGTTCCGATGCTGAGCGCGTCGGCAGCGCTGTTGTGCAGGGCGTTTGCCGGAACCGAGGTTGCGACCAGCAGGGCGCCGACGCCAAGCATTGCTCCGATGCTGATCAGCTTCGGCATGAGGCGTTTGGGGTGACGCGAGACTGCGGATGCGGCAACCTTCGATGATTTCAGCGGCCGGGCCGGCGGGCTGGCCGGCCTGGCTGTGGCACTCTTCTCTCGCTCTCGAAGCTCCCGCCGGGACACAATCCCTTCGTTCCGAGGCGACCGTGAAATCGTGGGGCGGTCTAAGCCCGGTCGGTCGAATTCGGAGGCTGCGCCCTCCGGCGTGGAGGTAGCTGGCATCGCGGCAGCCGGTTGCGTCGACTCTGCCTGTCGCATCGGCTGAGGCGATCGGGGCGCGGAGGAGGGTGCGTCGGCATTTTTCGAACCGAGGTGCCAGTTGAAGGTGGTCACCGGCTAGCTGACTCCGCCAAGGTCAATTCGGGGGGCCGGGAAGGGCGCGAACGGTCGTGCGAAATCAAATGACAAGGTAAGCATTCCTCCAACGACGAGAAGCGCGGGACTAGGGCGCGCATCCGTCTGCGTGGTTAGCGAGGTGACCGGGGTCACATTTATAACGAATTCATAAAGGATAGGTTAAATTCTGCAAAACGGCCAACCCGCGACATCCGCTCATGAACCAGCGCAGGCGCGGCTTCGCGCCCCGCTCGCCAGAATCAGGCGCCGAGGCCCTGCAGGACCCGCTCGAGGCGGGCAGAAAGCACCGGTTCGGCTGCCAGGAGGAACTCGCCCGAGGCGGCTTCCCCACGAAGCCCGCTCACGCGAGCGCCAGCCTCCTGCGCGATGAGAGCGCCAGCTGCATGATCCCAGGGGTTGAGCCCTCGTTCGTAGAAGCCATTCAGCCGCCCGCACGCCACGGCGCAGAGATCGAGGGCCGCGCTGCCCATCCTCCGGATGTCCCGCACCTGCTCGATCAGCCCCACGAGAATGGATGCCTGCTTCGCCCGGGTCTCCGCGAGATAGGAAAATCCCGTTCCGACGAGCGCCTGCGACAGGTCGGCGACGGGCGCCACGCGGATGGCCTGGTCGTCGAGAAACGCACCTCCACCGGCACTGGCGGTAAACAGCTCGCCGCTGGCCGGATTGAACACGACGGCGGCAAGCGCTCGCCAGGTGGTCGGATCGGGTGCCCCCTCGACGACGGCAATGCTCACGGCATAGTGCGGGATTCCATAGAGAAAGTTGACAGTGCCGTCGATCGGGTCGACCAGCCAGGTCAGGCCGCTCGAGCCGACATCCGCCCCACTCTCCTCGCCGTGGAAGCCGTCGTCCGGTCGCGCTGTGGCAAGGAGGCGGCGGATGAGCGTCTCCGTCTCGCGGTCGGCGAACGTCACGATATCTTCCCTCGACGACTTGCTCGCGGCGACTTCGACCCCGGCTGCCTGGCGCTTCTTCGCGAGCGCGCCCGCCTCGAGCGCAATCCGCCTCGCGATCTCGAGAAGTGCGGCGTTGCTGATCGGGTCGCCAGTCATTTCGTTCTCGTTCCTGTTCGGTACTGCGCGAGCAACAGCAAAGGCCCGGTCGAGTGAACCGGGCCCGAAACTGCCGCTTGATCGCGGGGGTGGCAAGTGCGAGATTCGAACTCACGAAGTCGTAGACGGCTGATTTACAGTCAGATCCCTTTGGCCACTTGGGTAACTTGCCATGCGCCTCCGAGCAAATGTATTCACCCACCCGAACGTGCTCACCAAGGATACAGGGTGCGCGCCGCCGCTCGACTCGCGACGGAGCACCTGCTCTCGCTTGGCCCCACCTCGATTACCGGCTGCGTGCGGCTTTCGCATACCCGTCCGCGTAGCGGATCACATCGGAGAGGTACCGGCCAGAACCGTTGTAGGCCAGTACTGCCGTTCGCCAGCCGCTCTCCGTACCGAGTTTCTGGCCCCCGGCGCGACAGAGGTAGTGCGCGGCGGCCATGGTCGCATCATCGATGTTCTGCGGGTCTTCCACGCCGTCACCGTTCGCGTCGGTGTGCCAATTGCGCCAGGATTCCGGGATGAGCTGCATGGGACCGACCGCGCGATCGATCGTCGAATCCCCGTCAATCGCCCCCTTATCGGAGTCGGGAATGTTCGCAACGGCACCGCCGTCGAGCGGAACTCCGTAGATGGGTGGAGCGACGAGCCCGCTCACGTCAATGCTCCCGCCGAAGATCCGGCCGTGACGGGACTCGATCTCCCCTATCCCCGCGAGGGTGTTCCACCCGATACCGCATCCGGAACCCGCGTCCTGCACCTGGATCGCGACGCCCGCGTATGCCTGCAGCGCGCGCGGTGG
>JAYTEZ010000153.1:0-2100 GCA_043734805.1 Microbacteriaceae bacterium | reverse complement strand
TAGTCCTGGTGGCCCGGGCCGGCCCACAGTATGGAATCGCCCTCTTTCGCCAGGGACACCGCGAACCGAATTGCCTTCTCCGGCGGAGACACCTCGTGCAGTTCCGCCTGGTGCTCGGCGCGATTGGCGCCCTCGATCAGGGTGGCGCGGATTGATTCCGCGTTTTCGAACCGGGGGTGGTGATCGGTGATGACGAGGATGTCGGATCCCTCGGACGCGACCCTGCCCATTTCAGGGCGTTTGGTCGCGTCCCGGTCACCATCGGCGCCAAAGACCATGATGACTTTGCCCGTTGTGAACTTTCGCACCGCCCCAAGGGTGTTAAGGAACGCGTCCGGGCTGTGCCCGAAATCGACGTAGACGGAGGGCCCGCGATCGCCGGAGACGCGCTCGGTGCGCCCGGGCAGGTAGGCCTCGATCCCGCCCTGGATCGCCTGACCGATCGCTTCGAGCTCGAAGCCGGCTTCGACCAGCATGACGATAGCGAGGGCCGCGTTGGCAGCCATGTGCCACCCGATGAGCGGCACTCTGGTCACGAGTGATCGCGCCTCCGGCCCGGTCAGGCGGAACTCGGTGAACGCGGCCTGCTCGTCGAGGATCTCGACGTTCCACTGCCCGATTACGCCCGGCGTCGCCGAGATCGTGGTGACCGGGATTCGCGATCCTTCGACCACCCTTTGGCCCCACGCGGTGTCGAGGGACACGACGCCACGCCTTCCGTGCTCCGGCTCAAAAAACCCGAGCTTGGCGGCGAAGTACTCGTCCATGTCGGCATAGTCGTCGAGGTGATCATGGCTGAGGTTGGTGAATGCGACGACATCGAAGAGCAGGCCGTCGACACGGTTGCTGCTGAGGGCCTGCGCGCTCACCTCAACGGCTACCGCGCGCACTTCGCTCTCGCGCATCCGGGCAAGAAGTGCGTGCATTTCGCTCGCCTCGGGTGTCGTCAACCGACTGACCACGGTGAGGTCGCCGATGTGGCGCTCCGCCGTCGAGCTGAGGCCGGAGACCAGCCCGAGTTGCTTCAGGATCGCCTCGACAAGGTACGACGTCGAGGTTTTGCCGTTCGTCCCGGTTACGCCGAGAAGCAACGGCGGATGATCATTTGTGCGATACACCCACGCCGAAACATCACCGAGTGCCGCACGGGGCGAGTCGACGATCACGATGGGCAATCCGCTCGCCGTGGCACCCTCCACACCGGCCAGGTCGGTGAGGACAGCGACCGCGCCGCTCTCCGCCGCCTGGACGGAAAATTGCGCGCCGTGGCTGTTGAGCCCCTGCATCCCGACGTAGAGGTCGCCCGACTCAACCTCGGTGCTTCGGAGGGTGACGCCGGTGATTTCCACGCCGTCGAGCGAACCGCGATAGTCGAGACCAAACTCGGCGACCAGCCCAGCGAGAGGTCTGGCAAGCGGATGCTCCGGCCGAAGAACCGGGGGGATCCGTGCGGTCAAGGCATCCTCTTTCTTACCAGTTTGTCGGCGGGTATGTTGATGATGTCGTCGACGGGGGTACCCGGTACTTTGTGAGCACCTGGGACATTATTTTGTGGAAGGTCGGCGCCGCGGCGGCCGAAGTCTTTATAGTAACCGGCTTCGTGTAGGTGACGACGACCACATATTGCGGATCCTCGGCCGGGGCTATTCCCGCGAACGAGACGACCCGATCCCCGGTATATGCGCCGTTCGCCGCCATCTCGGCGGTACCACTCTTGCCCGCCACCCGGTACCCGGGAATCTTCACGAGCTTGGAGAGTTCGCCGCTATCCACGACGCTCTCGAGCATGTTGACGACGGTCTTCGCGGAATTCTCAGAGACGACTCGGATACCCTGCGTCGATGGAACATCGCTTACGGTTCCGTCGGGCCTGGTGCAACTCTCGACCAGGGCAAGCGGCAGCCGTACACCGCCGTTGCCGAGGGTGGCGAAGATTGCGGCTACCTGGAGCGCGGTGGCCGAAACCCCCTGCCCATAGAGCACGTTGTACTTGGTCAGGTCGTCCCACGGTAGTTTCTGGATGCTGCCGGTCGCCTCGCCAAGAAAGTTCACGGCGGTCGGCTGACCGAGTCCGAATTTCTTCATGTATTCGTATCGCAG
>JAYTEZ010000152.1:0-8140 GCA_043734805.1 Microbacteriaceae bacterium | reverse complement strand
GCGAGCGGGACAAGTGGGTTCCCGTATTCGCTGACGAGCAGGAAGCGGGCGTTAGCATCTTCCTCGATGGCGGCGTACCTCGGAAATGGCTCCAGGAAGGTGTTGTCGTTGTCGTCGTCATTGACGGATGAGACCTCCACCGCGAGCACCGGAGCGCCTTCCGCCCAGAACCGATGGAACACACCGGCTGGGACCTGAATGCTCTCGCCTGGTTCAACGGCATAGGGACTGCCTGCGGTGAGTGTTGTTTCGACCCCGTCGACGAGCGTACGGATGTCCTCCTTCACCAGTCGAAGCCCATCCGACGCGAAGAGTTCGATTCTGAGCGTGCCGCCGCCTCGATTGATGATGTCCTCGGTTTTGTGGCGGTGAAGGTGGAAGGGCGTCTCCTGGCCCACTGCGACCTTCATGAATTTCTCGGCGTAGGTCTGGCCGCGGCCCTGATCGCGCTCGGCCAGGGTCCCGTTTCGGAGCGTACACAGACAGAGCCCGTAGCGATCGAAATCACCGCGTCCGAAATCCGTGACGTCCCACCCGAGCCCCCTCGACATAGTCGAAGGCAGGTCGGCCTGCTTAATGGCCCATTCCTCGCGCGACCACGATGCGAAGCCTGGGAGGGGAAACGAGTGCTGACTGGCGAATTCGAGCGCCTCCTCGATCACACCGTCGATCCGCGAGCGTTTCATTCGAGACCACCGCTCCTTATATTTCATGCTGAGCACGTAATGAAAATTGATCGTGGAGGGCTTACGTGGCACAGGCCCGGGAGTTGTCTACTCCGGGAATCCGCTTCCTCCGAGCAGGACCAGAACAGCCTCCGAGCAGCACCGGGAACGGGGCTCTTGCGACTACTAAAGCTGGGGTGCCTGGACTCGAACCAAGAACAAAAGAATCAGAATCTTCCGTGTTGCCAATTACACCACACCCCACCGCGCCTGATACGAAATCGAGCCGACTAGTCACTCTAACCTACCGGTGAAGTGCGGCCAAAATGGCGATCGCTCTCTCACCCGACATCCGGCCATAGGTGCCAGAATTCTTCTAAGTCCCTCCTACGAATCGAGCACGCCACGCCTCCCGTCCTGACCTTCCTCTCGAGCTGGCGACTGGATCCGGTTACTATGATCGCAATCGTCGTCGCGGGCGCGCTCTATGGAACAGGGGTCGCACTTCTTCAGCGCCGGGGCGTCGTCTGGCCGATCAGGCGCACCCTCGGGTTCCTGCTGCTCGGCCTCGGATCGTTCGCGGTTGTCAACTTCGGATTCCTCGGTGTTCACAGCCCCGAGTTGCGCTGGGCGTTCACGACGCGGATTGCGTTGCTACTCTTCGCGGTTCCCGGGCTGTTGAGTCTCGGGGCTCCCATCACCCTTGCTCGACTGGTTCTGAGCGGCGCCCCCTTGAGCGTCATGGATGCAGTGTTGCGGTCGTGGCCGGTGCGGCTCGTCGGCAACGCGGTCTTCGCTCCAATTTTTGCTCTCGCGGCGTTCTCGGTGTTCCTCACACCCCTTGCTGGCTCTCTGCGCGAGAGCCCGCTCGCCGGCGCGATTCTCACCGTCGCTGTACCTGTCATCGGGCTCTTGATGGTCTTGCCGATCGTCGAGCACACCACCCAGCGCACCAGCTTCTTCATCACCGTCGAGTTCTTGCTGGTGTTCGTTGAGCTGGTGTTGGACGCGATTCCCGCGATCCTGATGCGGCTCAATGACTCGGTGCTCGACAGGGTCGGTCCCGTGCTCGGCCAGGTGCCCGGCTGGTTCCCGAACCCGCTGCATGATCAGCATCTTGCGGGCGATCTTCTGTGGTTCATCGCCGAGTTCGCGGACGTTCCCATCCTCATCCTGCTGTTCATCCGGTGGTCGAAGATCGACCGGCGCGAGGCGAAGAGTCTCGACGATCTGACCGATGAGCAGATGGAGGCGCTCACCCGGGAGCACCTCCGGTCGAGGCCGCGCTGACCCGGGAACGCTGACGCGGCAACGCTGACCCGGCGACATGAGCGCCAGGGGAAACGGGGTAGCGTGCGTCAGGCCCGCGGGATTCCAATCAGGTCGCGATTGATGGCGGATGCGACGCGCGCGCCGGCGCCGGCCGCGACGATGAGCTGCTGCGGCCCGGGCGAGGTCGAATCTCCCGCGGCGTAAACGCCGGCGAGGGTGGTGCGGCCGTCGGCATCCGTCACCACCAGGCCCCAGCCATCGGTCGCCACCTCAAGCCCGGCAAGGTACCCGAGCGCGGCATCCCAACGCGGACGAACGAAACCGCCCTCCACCGGTATCGAATCGCCATCGGCGAGCTGCAGACCCGACACGACGCCGCGCTCTCCAACGACGTCGGCGATTACCCGCCGTTCGACGCGCACACCGCGCGTGGCAAGCACCGCCTCCTGCGCATCGGTGATGCGGCCCACCCCGTTCGTGAACACGATGAGGTTGTGACTCCACTGCGCGATCAACAGCGCGCGGGAGGCGAGATCACTCGTCTCCCCGATCAGGGCGAGCGGCCTCTCGCTCTGCTCGTAACCGTCGCACTCGATGCAGCTGAACAGGCCGAGCCCATAAAACGCGCGGATGCTCGGGAGCGCTGGGAGCGTCTCCGTGAGTCCGGTCGCGACCAGCACGCTCGAGGCGGTGACGGCGCGATTCGGCGAGCCGTTCACTCCCCGGGCTTCGATTGCGAACTCGGAGCGTTGGCGCGACAACGCGGTGACGGACTTCACCGTCGCGAGCTGCAGCTCGGCCTCCGGATAGCGCTCGAGTTCCTCGCGGGCGAGCCGACGCAACTCGTGCGGTGCGACTCCGTCGCGCGTGATGAAACCGTGCGAAACGCGTGTTGCCGCGTTGCGCGGACGGTTGGCATCGAGCACGAGAACGCGGCGGCGCGCGCGGGCGAGGTTGAGCGCCGCGCTCAGCCCCGCGGGGCCGGCGCCGACGATCACGACGTCGTAGTGCTCGATCCCAGCGCCGGTCAGGAGCGGGCGTCTCACTGCCGTTCCGCGAGCCTTCCGAGTCGCGCAATCGATGATTCCTTGCCGATAAGCTCCATCGACTCGAACAGCGGCGGGCTGATGCGGCGACCCGAAATTGCCGTGCGGAGCGGACCGAACGCGATGCGCGGTTTGAGGCCGGCGCCGTCGATCAGTTTTGCGCGGAGCACGCGCTCGATATTCTCGTGCGACCACTCATTAGCGTGCTCGTTGAGCTGCTCGAGCTCGGCGATGGCCGCGCCGAGAATGAGCGCCGCACCGTCGCCTGGCATGGCGTCTTCGTCGTACTCGAGCGCGTCATCCGGGGTGAACAGGAAGCCGAGCAGGCCGGGCGCCTCACCGAGCAGCTGCATGCGCTCCTGTACGAGCGGCGCGGCCTCGCGCAGGATTGCCTGTTGCGCGCCGGTCGGCGGATCGGCGAGATAGTCGCCGAGATACGGCACGAGCCGCGCGGCGAAATCGTCCACAGCAAGCAGCCGGATGTGGTCGCCGTTGATCGATTCGGCCTTCTTGACGTCGAAACGGGCCGGGTTCGGATTCACGTCGATAACATCGAAGGCGGCGACCATTTCGTCCATCGAGAAGACATCCCGATCGTGGGTGAGCGACCAGCCGAGCAGCGAGAGGTAGTTGAGCAGGCCCTCGGGGATGAAACCGCGATCACGGTGGTGGAACAGGCTCGACTCCGGGTCACGCTTGGAGAGCTTCTTGTTGCCATCGCCCATGACGTAGGGCAGGTGCCCGAAGCGCGGAATTGCGGTGGCAACGCCGATCTCGATGAGCGCGTGATAGAGCGCGATCTGCCTCGGCGTCGACGACAGAAGGTCTTCACCGCGCAGCACGTGCGTGATGCCCATGAGCGCGTCATCCACCGGATTGACGAAGGTATAAAGGGGAGCACCATTCGGTCGCACGACAACGAAATCGACAAAGGAGCCGGCCGGAAAGGTGATCTCGCCCCGCACGAGATCGTCGAATGAGAGGTCGGTGTCGGGCACTCTCAGCCTGAGCGCCGGCGCACGGCCCTCGGCGCGAAAGGCAGCCTTCGCCGCCTCGCTCAGGTCCCGCTCGAAGTTGTCGTAGCCCTGTTTGGGGTCGCGACCGTTGGCGATGTTGCGGGCCTCGATCTCCTCGGCGGTGGCGAAACTCTCGTAGAGGTGGCCGCTCACTCGAAGCTGTGCAATCACCTCGTGGTAAAGATCCGTGCGCTCGGACTGGCGGTAGGGCCCGTGCGGTCCACCGACGCCGACGCCCTCGTCCCAGTCGATGTTCATCCACGCCAGCGCGTCGAGTAGCTGCAGGTAGCTCTCCTCGCTGTCACGTTCGGCATCGGTGTCTTCGATGCGGAACACGAGCGTGCCGCCGGTGTGGCGGGCATAGGCCCAGTTGAACAGCGCCGTGCGGATCAGCCCGACGTGCGGCGTTCCGGTCGGCGAGGGGCAGAAGCGAACGCGAACGTCGGGACCGGATGCGGTGGAGAAGGAGGGTGACATGGCTCACCAATTCTACCGGCAGGCTGCTGCCCGGCCACCGTGGGAGTGGCCGCCGCCCTGCACGGTGCCGCCTCATCCACGCTCCCCAGAGCGGCTCAATCTTCGAAAATTCAGGAGTTGCGCAGCGGATCACGCGAATCGCCGCTCTGGCCACTGCGTGCCGCGACAGATTTCCTGAATTTTCGAAGGGGAACGGAGGGAACGGGGTGAACGGACGGGACGGAGGGGGACGGAGGGGGACGGAGGGAAATGGAGGGGACAGGCCTCAGGCGAGGAAGACGACCCCGAGCGCCAGGGCGAGAATCACGATCCACGACACGAGCCCGGCGACGAGCGAGCGGATGCCGCTTCGCGCGAGTTGCTCGAGGCGCAGCGAGGCGCCGATGCCGAAGAGGGCACAGGCGAGCAGCGCTGACTGGAGGATGTCCGCGGCCGAGAGCACCGCATCCGGAAGCGGCACGAAGGATCGGAGCAGCACCGCGAGCACGAACCCCACAATGAACAGCGGAACGATGGCCGGCCGGGCGGCGGCGGCAGACGCGCTGCCGGTTGTCCCGCGCTCGCCTGCGGAGGACCGCCGACGGGTCTGCATCGACGCGATCGCGACCATTGGCGCGAGCATCAGCACCCGGGTGAGTTTGACGACGACCGCGACCGCGAGGGCTGCCGCACCGGCGGTCTGTGCGGTCGCGACAACCTGACCGACGTCGTGCACGCTCGCGCCGACCCAGTGACCGAATTGCGTCGCATCGAGGCCGAGGAGCGCGGCGAGCGCCGGAAGCACGACGATCGCGAGCGTTCCATAGAGGGTGACGAGGGTGATGGGCGGTCCGGTGTCTTTCTCGTCCGAACCGCGGGCCGCGGCCATCGCCCCGACCGCGGAGACTCCGCAGATCGAGAATCCGGCCGCCATCAGCACGGACTGGTCACCCTCCAGCCGAAAGAGCCGCCCGACCAGCCAGGTGATCACAAAGCTCGCGATCACGAGCGCGATGATGGCGAGGATCGCGAGCCAGCCAAGAGCGGCAATGTCGCCGAGACTGAGCTTGACTCCGAGCACGACGATACCGACCCGCAACAGTCGTTTGGCGGCGACCGCGAGGCCGGGTCTGAGCGCTCCGTCGAGGGCGGGGCGGAGGGCAGGAACACTGCCGACGAGTACTCCCAGGATGAGGGCTGCCGTCAGCCACGGCAGCCCGGGGAACAGCGCGTGGAGGCCGAAGCCGCCGCTGGCACCGACCGCGGCGAGAAGGAGCCCGGGGAGCCAGCGGGGCCGGCGGGCCTTCACACGCGATTCTTCGCGGGGTTGCTCAGCGTGCCGATGCCCTCGATCATGATGTCGATTCTCTGCCCGTCGACGAAGCCGCCGAGCCCCGCGGGCGTTCCGGTCATGATCACGTCCCCCGGAAGCAGGGTCCAGACGTCGGAAACGAATTCGATGATCTCGGGGATCTTGTGGATCATGTCCTTGGTGTTGCCGTGACGGCGTGGCTCGCCGTCAACGAAGGTCTGGATCTCCAGATTGCTCCAGTCGAGTTCGGTTTCGATCACCGGGCCGAGCGGGGCGAACGTGTCGTAGCCTTTCGCCCGTGCCCACTGCCCATCCGAGAACATCTGGTCGCGGGCTGAAACGTCATTACCGATCGTGTAACCGAAGATCACGTCCGCGTAGTCGGCCGCCTTGATCCGTTTGGCGATCTTGCCGATCACGATCACCAGTTCGCCCTCGTGCACGATGCGACCCTCGACCGGCGGAATCTGGATCGTGTCGCCGGGGCCGACCACCGCGGTGTTCGGCTTGAGAAAGATGAGGGGCGAATCAGGTCCGCTGTTGCCCATGTCGGCCTTGTGTTCGGCATAGTTCAGGCCGACGCAGACCACCTTGGAGCGCGGGATGACCGGGGCCAGAAGTTTTACCTGGGTGACGGGCACCCGCTCCCCTGTCGTGCCGAAACCGCTGAAGATCGGATCGCCCGCGAGCACGACATAGTCGTCACCGTCGAGAATTCCGTACCGTGGATCGCCGCCGGCAACGCTGAAGCGCGCGATTTTCACGCGTCGAGCCGCGTCATCCAGCCGTGCTTGTCTTCCACGCGGCCGTACTGAATGTCGGTCAGTTCCTGGCGCAACGACATCGTGAGTTCGCCGGCCGGAGCATCAATTGATCCGATCTCGAAACCGTCGCCCTTCAGGAGCGCGATCGGCGTGACGACCGCCGCCGTTCCGCAGGCGAACACCTCGACGACGTCACCGGATGCCACACCATCACGCCATTCATCGATGCTCACGCGACGACGCTCGACACTGTGCCCGCGGTCCTCTGCGAGCCGCAGGATCGAGTCACGCGTGATGCCCTCGAGGATGCTCTCTGATGCGGGTGTCACCAGCGTGCCGTCTCTCTTGACGAGAACGACGTTCATGCCGCCGAGTTCTTCGAGGTATTTGCCCTCCTCGGAATCGAGGAACAATACCTGCGCGCAGCCGTGTTCATACGCCTCCGCCTGCGCAACGAGGGACGACGCGTAGTTGCCGCCGGTCTTGGCCGCTCCCGTGCCGCCTTTGCCGGCGCGCGCGTAGGTCGTCGAGAGCCAGATCGCGACGGGGGCGACCCCGCCGGTGAAATAGGCGCCTGCCGGGCTTGCGATCACGTAGTAGTTGACCTTGTTCGCCGGTCGCACCCCGAGGAATGCCTCCTTGGCGAACATGAATGGCCGGATGTAGAGACTCGTCTCGGGTGCGGACGGCACCCAGGCCCCGTCGACGGCAATCAGTTGACGCAGCGACTCCAAGAAGTACTCGGTAGGCAGTTGCGGGAGTGCGAGCCGAACGGCAGAATGCTGCATGCGGCGGGCATTCGCGTCGGGTCGAAAGCCCCAGATCGAGCCGTCGGCGTGACGATAGGCCTTCAGCCCCTCGAAGATCTCTTGGCCGTAGTGCAGCACTGCCGCGGCCGGGTCGAGGGCGATCGGCCCGTACGGCTGAACGCGCGGACGGTGCCAGCCGCCGGTAGCCGACCAGCAGATGTCGACCATGTGGTCGGTAAAGTGCGTGCCAAACCCGGGATCCGCAAGAATCGCCTCGCGCTCGGGGGCGCCTACCGCCGCGAGGTTTTTGGTCACGGAGAAGGTGAACCCGGTGGAGGGGGTGGGGAGGTCGGTCATGGGAGGCCCTTCGGTAGTCCTACTCAAGTATTCTGCGCCTGCTCGAGCGGCGCGGCTAACGAGAACGGCGGCTAAACCAGAAGGGCGGCAATCGCGTCGCCGATCTGCGCTGTCGAACGCTTCGCACTGCCGCGAGCGGAGAGGTCGGCAGTCACGGCCGCGGTCACTCGAGCCGCAGCATCCGCGAGCCCGAGATGATCGAGCAACAGCGCAACCGAGAGAATTGCGGCGGTCGGGTCGGCCAGCTGCTTTCCCGCTATGTCCGGAGCCGAACCGTGCACCGGCTCGAACATGCTGGGATACGTACCGTCGGGATTGATGTTGCCCGAGGCAGCCAGCCCGATACCCCCGCTGATAGCGGCGGCGAGATCGGTGAGAATGTCGCCGAAGAGGTTATCCGTGACGATCACGTCAAATCTAGACGGATCGGTGACCATGAAGATGGTCGCGGCATCCACATGAAGGTAGTCGACAGCGACATCCGGGAACTCTCGGCTCACCCT
>JAYTEZ010000151.1:0-1950 GCA_043734805.1 Microbacteriaceae bacterium | reverse complement strand
ACTTCCGGGGGCAACGATTCCCGGCGTTCGGACCCTCGTCGACGAAGAACTCGGCCACTGGATCGACACGGCCACCGCACACGGCACGAAGCCACTCGGCTTGCAACTCGAGTGCGGCTCTGACGGGGTGACCGGCTTCGGACTCGCGTCGTTGGACGATAGCGCGTATGTGCCATGGGCATCCGGTCGACTTGACTATACGGCGCTCGAGACCTGGCTTGCCGGTCCGTCGCCCAAGTATGTTTTCGACACCAAACCCATGCTCAAAGCGCTCGGTCGTGCGCAGCTCACCCTCGGCGGTGTCGCCTTCGACACGACTATCGCCGCCTGGCTGCTCAAGCCGGGAGGGCACGCGCAGAACCTCGCCGGTCAGGCGTATGACTACCTCGGCGAACGGCTACCGGAAGCCGACCCGAACCAGCTCATACCCGACACAGAGGCCATCAATGTCGCGAGCGAGGCCTGGTATGTGCTTCGGGTCGCAGAGTTTCTGGCCGAGCGTCTGGATCCCGGATCCCGCAGGGTGCTCGATGATATCGAACTGCCGCTCATCCCGGTGATCTCGAACATGGAGACCACCGGCATCACGGTGAACCCCGAGATCCTCAAGCGCCTCAATCGCGAACTTGGCGAGACCGCAGCCGGACTCGCGACGCGTGCGTACGCGGAGCTCGGCGGTCGGGAAGTCAACCTCGGCTCTCCGAAGCAGCTACAGCAGGTGCTTTTCGAGGACCTGGGGATGCCGAAGACCAGGTCCAACAAGACCGGGTATTCGACGGACGCGGCTTCGCTCGCCGATCTGCAGGAACGGAACCCGCATCCGTTCCTGGATCTGCTGCTCCAGCACCGCGATGCCACAAAGCTCAGGCAGATCGTCGACACGCTGGAGAAGGCCATCGCGCCAGACCATCGGGTGCACACGCGCTATGACCAGACAGGCACGAGCACTGGTCGCATTTCGTCCACAGACCCCAACCTGCAGAACATCCCGGTCAAGGCCGCGGTCGGGCGAGAAATTCGTTCGGCTTTCGAGTGCGGGCCCGAGTTCACGACACTGCTGACGGCCGACTACTCGCAGATCGAGATGCGCATCATGGCTCACCTTTCGGGCGATGCCGGGCTGATCGAGGCCTTCAACTCGGGGGAGGACCTGCATCGCTTCGTCGGTTCACGCATCTTCGGCGTCGACCCGGCGGATGTCACGCCACAGATGCGCGGCAAGGTCAAGGCGATGTCCTACGGTCTCGCCTACGGCCTCAGCGCGTTCGGGCTTTCCAAGCAGCTCCGCATCGACAACGCGGAGGCCAAGCAGCTGATGAGCGACTATTTCGCGCGCTTCGGCGCGGTGCGCGATTACCTTCGCGGCGTGGTCGAGCAGGCGCGGGAGGACGGCTACACCGAGACCATTTTCGGGCGTCGACGCCCGTTCGGCGACCTGAAGTCGTCGAATCGGGTGCTGCGGGAGAATGCAGAGCGAGCAGCGCTTAACGCACCGATCCAGGGATCTGCGGCGGACATCCTGAAGATCGCCATGCTCGGCGTCGCGCAGGATCTGGCCGAAAAGGAGCTCGGGTCACGGCTATTGCTTCAGGTGCACGACGAACTCGTGTTCGAGGTAGCCGACGGCGAGATCGACGTGCTCACGGCGATCGTGACCGATCGAATGGGACATGCCGCGGACCTCAAGGTGCCACTGGACGTGCAGATCGGCCTCGGGCATAACTGGGACGCCGCCGCGCACTGAGCGCGCCGAATTCACCCGTCCCCCGGCACAGGGACGCCGCCGCCACCGCCGCTACGTAACGTCACGTCACGTCACGGAAATTCAGGAAACCAGCTCCCGCCAAATGCTGTCACCCCCGCCGTTGCTGCGCCGTGTGGCCACGTGCCATGCAAACTCCTGAATTTCCGTAGAGAATGCCACCGTGGGCCAGCTGCTGATTCTGTTGT
>JAYTEZ010000150.1:0-5556 GCA_043734805.1 Microbacteriaceae bacterium | reverse complement strand
GGCATCCGCGTCGGGAGCCTCCCGCGATTCCGCGAGGTGATCGGTTTCTGAGCGCTGGTGGTCTAAGGCACTCTGCGGATGATGCCCATCGGCGTGCTCTGCCGACCCTGCCCGAGCGGGTTGTCCTTCAATACACGCTCCATCGCGCGGTTGCTCGCCCGGTCCATGGTCGAGCCGAGCACGTTTCCGCCGAAGTCGTTGATGTCGACTATGAGCACATCTACCCGCTTCTTGAGCGCCGCGCACAATTGGACAGCGACCTCTCCCGGGCGGTCAGGGGCGAGCACCACGTGTGAGTTGTACGGAGGGATCGTCCCACTCGTTGGGCCGTCGATCCCCCGTGCTTTCGGCCCAGCAATGCGGTAGAAGTCGCCGTGTCGACCGAACCGTTTCGTGACAGCCGCGACAGCGGCGGCCAGCAGGATTCTGGGCGTTCCACACTCCCGCAGCGCCATCTCCATGGTCTCGGGAAGGCCGAGCCCGATCCCGGATGGCGTCTTCGTGACGTATTTCGAGAGCCGCACCGCGAGCTCTCGTGGCGTGATCGAATCGATTGGATAGGCACGGCCCTGGGTTATCGCGACGATCTTCTCGGTGACGAAGAGAATGTCACCGTCCTCGATAAGGTCCTCCGCGAAGCTCGTCACGACCTCGACAATGTCATCGCCCGGCCCGATGAGCCGGGTCTTGATCGGGATCCTGAGGTAGCGGATCCCGTCGAGCTCGGTTTCGAGTGTCTTACCGTGGTTCGCTTCAGCGACCATCGCAGCGCGCTCCTCTCCTGACAGTCTTCACCGCGGCGCTGTCTACTCGAGGTAGTCGCGCAACGACTGCGACCGGGACGGGTGGCGAAGCTTCGCCATCGTCTTGGATTCAATCTGGCGAATTCGCTCCCGAGTGACGCCGAAGGTGTCGCCGATCTGGTCGAGGGTCTTCGGCATGCCGTCACCGAGACCGAAGCGCATGCGGATAACGCCTGCCTCACGCTCGGAGAGAGAATCGAGCAGCGATTCGAGCTGCTTCTGCAGCATGGTGAAGCCGACGGCATCCGCGGGAACAACGGCCTCGGTGTCCTCGATCAGGTCACCGAACTCGCTGTCACCGTCCTCACCGAGCGGCGTGTGCAGCGAGATCGGTTCGCGGCCGTACTTCTGCACCTCGATGACCTTCTCGGGGGTCATGTCGAGCTCGCGGCTCAGCTCTTCCGGAGTCGGTTCGCGACCGAGGTCCTGAAGCATCTGGCGCTGCACACGGGCGAGCTTGTTGATGACCTCGACCATATGAACCGGAATACGGATAGTGCGAGCCTGGTCCGCCATGGCCCGGGTTATTGCCTGACGGATCCACCAGGTCGCATAGGTGGAGAACTTGAAGCCCTTGGTGTAGTCAAACTTTTCGACCGCGCGGATGAGTCCAAGGTTGCCCTCCTGGATCAGGTCGAGGAACTGCATTCCGCGACCGGTATAGCGCTTGGCGAGAGAGACGACGAGTCGCAAATTTGCCCCAAGCAGGTGGCTTTTGGCGCGCTGTCCGTCTTTCGCGACCCAGGACAGCTCGCGGCCGAGCTGGGACTTGAGTTCGGCGGCCGACATCGGGGAGAGCTTGTCTTCCGCGAAGAGCCCCGCCTCGATGCGCATGGCGAGTTCGACCTCTTCAGCGGCGTTGAGCAGCGCTACCTTTCCGATCTGCTTCAGGTAGTCCTTGACCGGGTCAGCGGTCGCGCCGGTGATGGCGGAAGAGTAGACGGGAACTTCGTCGTCATCATCGACGAGCGAAAGAACGAGCGCTCCGGTGGGCAGGGCTCCTTCTTTCTCGTCGTTGTCGTCGTCCTTTTCGTCGTCGGTGTCTTCCGCGGCCTCGTCTTTGGTGTCACCGTCTTTGGCGTCTTCCACGACGACTACGACGTCATCATCGCCCTGGTCGACGTTCGCTGAATCATCCGCGTCATCGGTCTCACCAGGGCCGACTGCTGCGGATTTTGAGGCGCGCTTCACCGGGGCTTTCCTGACCGGAACCGTGTCGGCGGCCGCGTTGGTTGCGGTCTTCTTCACCGCAGCAGTCTTCTTTATTGCTGTGGTCTTGGCAGGCGCTGTGGTCTTGGCTGGCGCTGTGGTCTTGGCTGGCGCTGTGGTCTTCTTTACCGCGGCGGTCTTGGCTGGCGCGATGGGGTCTGCACTGACCTCGTGGGTTGCCTCAGCCTCGGCGGGAGTTATGGATTTGGTTCGGGTGGCCATCTAGACACCTTTCACTTCGGATCGAAGGCGGTAACACGCCCATCTGGGGTAGAACTGGCATCAGCTGTGTGACACTGCTTCTGTCGAGCACTTGGGCAGCACTTTTGAGGCAGCACTTTTTGGGCAGCACTTTTTGGGCAGCACTAAGACCCATGTCAAGTCCTGGGCCGTTGCGCAACAAATGTGCACACGATGCCGCGTACCTGAACGGGTCTTACGTTAATTATTGCACGGTTTACGAAAGGCTCTTGCCAAAACGTGCCAATCGCTATATGTTGCGCCGCCGACGTGACCTCACTAGTGCAACCCATAGCGGCGCCACCTGTATTCCCTCAACTTCGTGAAGGCGACGACGGGTGCGACGACGTGCGCTGACGAGAAATACCGTCCCAGTCCCCACCACCACGTATTGAACGAGCAGGGCGATCCGAAAGGAATCCCAGGAGAAGAGGTCGCTCGGTGCTCCCCCTGCGATTCGCGCGTTGTTCAGAATGTCCAGCACAAGCCCGATCAGGTACATCATTACGAAACTCGCGAGAAAACCGCCGACGTTGACAACCCCGTTGGCCGAACCGAGGCTTCGCATGGGATTGAAACTGCGCGCAAAGTCCAAGCCGATGAGCGCGCCCGGCCCGCCGATTCCCAGCGCGACGACGAGCACGGTGATCAACCAGAACGGTGGCTTGCCCGGCCAGATCAGTACGACCGTCCAGGCGATGCCGATCATCGTCACAATTCCGAGCACCAGGTTGGAACGGCGAAGCGGGAATCGAGCGGTCAGGATGCCGAGGATCGGTCCGCTGACGACACCGGCGCCCACGATGAGAGCGAGCAGTCCCGATGCGTCGGCGCGACTGTAGCCGAGACCGGCGGTGAGCATCGGAAATCCCCAGAGCAGGGAAAAAACCGTGCCGGATGACTGGCTGACGAAGTGCGACCAGAACCCCAGCTGCGTGCCCGGCCGCGCCAGGGACTCGAGAAGCTGGCGCATCGCGGCAGGCCAGCTCGTCGGGCGGTCGGAGTGCGCGACATCCGGTTGACCGTTGGAAAGAAACACGACGACCAGCACGACAACGACCGCGGAAAGCGAAGCGGCAGCGAGGAACGCGGTCGTCCAGCCAAATTGGTGCAGCAGGAGAGAGAGCGGAATCGCCGAGAGCAGCTGCCCGATTTGGCCGATGTTTCCGGTCCATTGGGACATCTGCGGGAGAAGCCTGCCGCGGAACCACGAGGCGAGAAGCCGAATGACGGAGATGAAGGTCATCGCGTCCCCTGCCCCCACGAGAATCCGCCCAACAATCGCGACTCCAATGGATGGTGCGACAGCGAGCGTGAGCTGCCCAGACAGCATTAGCGCCGCGCCGATCGCGACCAGGATCTTGGGGCCCACCCGATCGACCACCACCCCCACCGGGATCTGCAGTGCCGCGTACACGATGAGCTGCACCACCGCCAGGCTGGACAGAACAGAGGCCGAAACATCGAAACGGTGTGCAGCCTCGACGCCGGAAACGCCGAGCGAGGTGCGCTGCAGCACTGCGACCAGGTAGGCAAAGACGGCGACTCCCCAGACAAGCCACGACCGCCGAGAGTTCACGTCATCACTGTATCCCGCGCTCTGAGACGGCTACCGAGGCGGCGGGCCAGCGGAGCGCCGGGCTACCGGAACGGCGGCGGATCTTCTTCGCGATTTCGACGGGCAGCAAGAAAGTTTTGGAGTTCGGCGGCAATCTCATCGGCCGACGGCAGCTCTCCATCTTCGTCGGTGAGCGGAGAGCGCAGCGGATTACCCTCCATATAAAGGTCGTGGCGCTCTTCGAGCGAGCCGACAAGCCGGGCGAGCTCCGGGTTGGTCGCGACCTGGCTGTCGATTTTCGCGATGAATTCGCGCCCCTCCGCGCGGATGCTGTCGGTGGGGAAGATGAGACCGGTCGCGGCGCTAATGCTCTCGAGTGCCTTAACCGCGGCATCCGGATATTCGGTATCGGCCAGGTAGTGCGGAATGAGCAACACGAAGCCGACGGTCGGATGACCAAGCTCCTGGAGGCGATACTCGACGAGGTGCAAGGCATTTGCGGGCACCTGAGTGTGCGGCTTCCAGATCGACATGGCGTCGATGAGCTCCGTCCGGTTGCCGCTGACGGTCACTCCGATGGATCGGGTGTGCGGCGTCGGCATCGGGATGGCGTGCACCCAGGTCGTCGTCTTCACCTTGTAGTGAGCGATGAGATGCAGCACCGCATCCGTAAATCGTTCCCACTGGAAGTCGGGCTCGAAACCGGTGAGGAACAGGAACGGCTGGCCGATCTCGTCGGTCGCCAGGTAGAGCGCGAGACGAGCGGGACGGTAGTCGCTCAGGTGGTCCTGGTCGAAATATATCGTCGGACGGCGGGCACGGTAATCGAGAAGAATATCGGTGTCAAAGGTCGCGACGACACGGTTGTTGAGAGTGTTGGTGAGGTACTCACTCAGTTGCGTGACGGCGGCACCCGCGTCAGCAAATCCAGTAAGTCCGGCGACAAGGTGGAGTCCCTCCGGCACATCTGTGACATCCGGGTTCAGCTCGTACAGGCCCTCGGGATCTCGCATGGTTTAACTCTAATCGCGCCTTCCACTCCGACCCACGCATCGGGAGTTCTGCGTGATGCCGTGAGCGAACACCGCATTCCGACCGGCGGTGCGCCCGGAATTGCTGCGGATACGATGGCCGGATGACCGTTCCAGTTCTGCACATCAGCTCTGACTCCGCCACCACCGCCAGCACCGATGTGCTGGTCCTGGGCGTCAGCACCTCGGATGCTGGACCGATCCTCCGCACCGACGATCCGTCGTTCTCGACCCTCGCATCCAGCCTCGCGGCGATCGGCGTAACGGGCGGCAAGGACGAACTCGTGCGCGTGCCGGCCAGCGGCGGCGCGGCCAGGAGCATCGCCCTCGTGGGTCTCGGCGCGGGCGCGACCACCCCGGACACACTGCGGTATGCGGCCGGATCTGCCGCTCGTCGGCTGACCGGCGTCGACTCGATCGTCATCGACCTGCCAGCCGAAACCGAGGGCGACCTGCTCGCCGTGCTCGAGGGTGCAGCGATCGGGGCCTACGTGTACACCGAATATCGTTCAACCTCACGTGACCGGACAAAGCTGCCCGCTCGGGACATCACCGTCGTGTCGGCGATCGAAGCTCAGCACGACCTGGTGGCGCGCGCGTCCGTCGTCGCGACGGCGATCCACCGAGTGCGCGATCTCGTGAACACCCCGCCATCCGACCTCTATCCGCAGACTTTTGCCGACGCCGTGCTCGCGCTCTCCGCAGATCTTCCCGT
>JAYTEZ010000149.1:0-3130 GCA_043734805.1 Microbacteriaceae bacterium | reverse complement strand
CGACGAGGGCACCGTCATCCGACACCACTTTCAGGCCACGGCTCTCGACCACCGCCGCTGGCGTTCCCTCTCCCGCGACGACGCCCTCGAGCACCTGGCGTGCGAGACGATCGGTCAGCGTACCGGTCTCGACCAGTTCGACCAGCGACGCGACATCCTGCGGAGTAATGAGGGACGACGCATCGACCGATGACGCGTTAGCGAGGCGGGCGATCTCACCCGTCCACCACTTACGCGCCTGGGCCGGGGCGGCACCCGCCGCCACGGTTTCCTCGATTTCGACGAGAAGCCCGGAGTTCACGACATCCCGAAACTCGAGGTCGGTGAAGCCCCAGGCGTCCTTGAGGCGGCGACGGCGGACAGCAGGCGCCTCGGGAAGCGCGGCCCGCAATTGCTCAATCAGCTCGAGCGACGGCTCCACCGGCAACAGGTCGGGTTCGGGAAAGTAGCGGTAGTCGTCTGCGTCGCTCTTCGGACGTCCGGCGGATGTCACGCCCGTGTCCTCATGCCAGTGACGGGTCTCCTGGGTGATCGTGCCGCCCGCCGAAAGTATCGCCGCCTGCCGCTGGATCTCATAACGAATCGACCGCTCGACGCTCCGCAGCGAGTTCACGTTCTTGGTCTCGGTTCGAGTGCCGAGCTTGCCGGATCCGCGCGGGGTCAGCGAAATATTCGCGTCGCAGCGCAGGTTGCCGCGCTCCATTTTTGCGTCGCTGATGCCGAGCGAGCGCACGATGTCGCGGATCGTCGAGACATACGCTTTGGCGAGCTCCGGAGCATCCTTCTCCGCGCCGTAAATGATGTTCGTCACGATCTCAACGAGGGGAACACCAGCACGGTTGTAGTCGACGAGCGAGTATTCGGCTCCCTGGATTCGTCCGGTCGAGCCACCGACGTGCGTGAGCTTGCCGGCATCCTCCTCCATGTGGGCACGCTCGATCGGAATCTGAAACAGGCGACCGTCGGCCAACTCCACCTCGACGTTGCCGTCGAAGGCGATCGGCTCGTCAAACTGGCTGATCTGGTAGTTCTTGGCCAGGTCAGGGTAGAAGTAGTTCTTGCGCGCGAACCGGCTGGACGGACGGATGCTGCAGCCGAGCGCCAGCCCGAGGCTGATGCTGTAGTGCACCGCCTTCTCGTTCACGACCGGCAGGCTGCCCGGCAACCCCAGATCGACCGGCGTCACGTTCGTGTTGGGCTCCCCGCCGAAGAAGTTGGGAGCGTCGCTAAACATCTTGGTGCGGGTATTGAGTTCGACGTGCACCTCGAAGCCGAGCACGGGCTCGAACAGTTCGAGGGCTTTGTCGAAGTCCATGAGTTCTGCCCTGGCCATTAGTTACTCGCCTTCAGCTCGGGGGCCTGACTGATCAACGTGTGACCCCAGTTCTCTTCGAGCAGCGCCTCGAGTGTCGCGCCGACCCGGTACAGCCGGACATCCTGTCGGGCAGGAGCCATCAGCTGGATTCCTGTCGGCAGACCATCCTCGGGGGCAAGTCCCATCGGCAGCCCCATACCCGGTATGCCGGCAAGATTCGCCGGGATCGTGGTCACGTCGTTGAGGTACATCGCCAGCGGGTCGTTGAGCTTCTCGCCGAGCCGAAAGGCCGTTGTCGGAGCGGCCGGGCTCACAAGAACATCGGCCTTCTCGAAGGCGGCCGCGAAGTCCCGCTGAATGAGCGTGCGCACCTTCTGCGCACTGCCGTAGTACGCGTCGTAATATCCAGCACTCAGGGCATACGTGCCGAGGATGATGCGGCGCTTGACCTCTGGGCCGAAGCCGGCTTCGCGCGTCGCGGCCATGACATCCTCGACCGTCCCTCCCCCCACAGGGTTGACCCTCAAGCCGAATCGCACCGAATCGAACTTGGCGAGATTGCTGGATGCCTCGGCGGGAAGAATCAGGTAATACGCAGCAATTGCGTATTCGAAGTTAGGAGCAGACACCTCGACAATTTCCGCACCGGCGGCCTCGATGAGTTCGAGCGCCCGGGCGAACGTGCTGCGCACGCCGTCCTGGAATCCCTCGCCGTTCAGTTGCGTGACGACGCCGACCCGCACGCCCGTGAGCGAGCGGTTGCGCGCGCCGGTGCGAGCCGCCTCGGCGAAGCTCGGCCATTCATCACGCAGAGAGGTCGAGTCGCGCGGGTCATGACCGCCGATGACGTCGTGCAATAGTGCCGCGTCGAGCACGGTTCGGGTGACCGGACCGACCTGGTCGAGAGAGGAGGCAAGCGCAATGGCACCGTATCGGGAAACACCACCGTAAGTTGGCTTGACGCCAACGCTTCCGGTGACAGCAGCGGGCTGGCGGATCGAGCCACCCGTGTCACTCCCAAGAGCGAGCGGCGCTTCGAACGCTGCGACCGCAGCGGCCGAGCCACCTCCCGAGCCGCCGGGGATGCGGTCGAGGTCCCACGGGTTGTGTGTGGGACCATAAGCGGAGTGCTCGGTCGACGAGCCCATCGCGAACTCGTCCATGTTTGTTTTGCCAAGGGGCACGAGGTTCGCCTCGCGCAGTTTGCGCACGACGGTCGCGTCGTAGGGTGGGATCCAGCCCTCGAGAATCTTCGAGCCAGCCGTAGACGGCATGTCGAGCGTGCAGAGTACGTCCTTGATCGCGATCGGAACGCCAGCGAGCGGGCCGAGCGGCGATCCGGTGCGTCGGAGAACGTCGACCCCCTCTGCTGTGTCGATGGCATCGGATGAGATGTGCAGGAACGCGTGCACGTCACCATCGACCGCAGCGATGCGGTCAAGGTGCGCGCGGGTCACCTCGACGCTCGAAACCTCCCCGGCCTGCAACAGCTCGCTCAGTGACGACGCGGAAAGACGGGTCAGGTCGGTCATTACTGCTCCTCCCCCAGGATCGCGGACACCTTGAACCGGGCGCCGTCATGCTCGGGCGCGCCGCTGAGTGCCTCTTCTACGCTGAGGGTTTCGCCGATAACATCGGGGCGGAAGATGTTGGTCAGCGGGATCGGATGACTCGTGGCCGGCACGTCTGCCGTCGCGACCTCCTGCACCTTCGCGATCGAGTCGAGGATCACGCCGAGCTCGCCGGTGAGCTTCTCGATCTCCTCCGGCGTGAGCGCGATGCGCGCGAGATTGGCCAGATGAGCAACCTGCTCGA
>JAYTEZ010000148.1:0-2669 GCA_043734805.1 Microbacteriaceae bacterium | reverse complement strand
CGCGCGTTCGGCGTGATGTAGCGCTTGCCTTTGGTGCCGGACGAAAGCAAGAACTGACCCATCGAGGCCGCCATGCCAATTCCGACGGTGACAATGTCGTTCGGTACGAACTTCATCGTGTCGTAGATGGCCATGCCCGCGGTAATGGAGCCGCCGGGTGAGTTGATGTAGAGAAAAATGTCGCGCTTCGGATCCTCCGCCGCGAGCAGCAGGATCTTTGCGCAGATCTCGTTGGCGTTATCGTCACGCACCTCTGAGCCAAGCCAGATGATGCGGTCCTTGAGGAGTTGGTCGAAAATGCTTGAGACCAATGCCGGTTGGGCCATTGTTGCGCTCCGTTTCAGTTATCGCTTGCTGACGAATCTATCGGAGCCGTCGCGCTCGAACGGCTGTGTTCGCCGTGGGCAGAGCGCCGCGCCGCTGAGGCGTGGTCACCGCGCGGTTGCCGCGGCAGTCCGAGCCGTGCGTCTACCCGAAAACGCAGGACATTCACCCGATAAATGCCATATAGTGCAGAAAATGCCGCTCGGCTGGTGAATGTCCTGCGTTTTGGGTGTGGACGAGGACTGAACCGACGAATGCCGCGGCCTCGCCACCGCGAGGTGCCCAGGGACAGGATCGTCGCGCCTGCCAGCCCACCCGGCCGCTCGTGCATCAACCGAGACACTCCCTTACGGAAATTCAGGAGATTGGGCGCGGGCGACCGTCAAATCGCCCGATTTAAGTGGGATGAGTTGCCCGTTTCCTGAATTTCCGAAGTGGAGACGGTGGGCGCGGCGCGGGGGTGGGTGTGGCGGATGCGGCGAGAGCAGGGGGCCGCTCGTTGAGGTTGTCGCTCAGGGTCGTTAAACGCCGAAGGGCCCGCCATCACCGCGACAGGCCCTTCGAAGGTAGTGATGCGCGCACTGACCGCGCTAGCGCACCAGCCGTGCTGCTAGTGGCTGTGCCCCGCGTGGTCGTGGCCGTCGTGGCTGCCAGCATCCGCCTCGACGAAGTCGGAGTCATCCGCAGCACCGGTTACGGATGCGGTGAAGCCGGACATGTCGACCTTTTTGCCATCCGTGTCCACGACCTGTGCCTTCGAGAGCACTATGGCGAGCGCCTTGCCGCGAGCGACCTCACCGATCATGCCGGGGATCTGACCATTCGAGTCGAGCACCTTGATGAACTCGCCGGGCTCCATGTTGTACTGGGCAGCGCCCTGCACGAGGTACTGGGTGAGTTCGTCCTGGCTGACCTTGACCTCTTCGGCCTCCGCGATGGAGTCGAGCAGGATCTGGCTGCGGAACGTCTTCTCACTCGACTGTGTGACCTCTGCGCGGTGCTCGTCGTCTTCGAGGCGGTTCTCGTTCTCGAGGTGACGGCGCACCTCGTCGAGCACGAGCTGTTCCGGTACCGGAATCTCGACGGACTCGAGCAGCTTGTCGACGACCTGGTCGCGAGCCTGCGTGCCCTGGCCGAAGACCTTGGAACGGCTAACCTGCTCCCTGATGTCGTCTTTGAGCTCGGCGATCGTGTCGAATTGGCTGGCGATCTGGGCGAAGTCGTCGTCTGCCTCCGGGAGCTCGCGCTCCTTGACGGCGAGAAGCTTGACAGTGATTTCGGCGGACTCACCCTCGTTGTCCCCACCGAGAAGCTTGGACTCGAACGTGGTGGTCTCGCCGGCACTGAGCGAGTCGAGCGCCTCGTCGATTCCGTCGATAAGGTCTCCGGAGCCGATCTCGTAGGAGATCGCGTTCGCGGTGTCGACCTCGTTGCCACCGATCGAGGCGACGAGGTCAAGCTGAGCGAAGTCCCCGGTTGTGGCAGGACGGTCGACGGTAATGAGGGTGCCGAAGCGTGTCAGCAGGGCCTGCAGTTCCGCCTCGACCTCATCATCGGACACCTGCACCGCGTCGACGGTGAGCGTGAGGCCATCGAGGGCGGGGATCTCGAAGTCGGGTCGCACATCTACCTCGACCGTGATCTTGAGTTCGCCGCTGAAGTCCGTGACGTTCGGGAGCTCCGTGACATCCGCCTCCGGACGTCCGAGGGGACGGATCTTCTGCTCTTCGATGGCCTGGCGGTAGAACTTGTCGAGGCAATCGCTCACCGCATGGTTGAGCACCTCGCCGCGACCGACGCGCTGATCGATGATGGGCGGCGGAACCTTGCCCTTGCGGAAGCCGGGAATGTTCATTGACTCGGCTAGGTGGCTGTAGGCGTGCTCGATGCTGGGCCTGAGCTCCTCGGGAGTGACTGAGAGACTCAGCTTCACTCGCGTCGGGCTCAGCTTGTCAACCGTGGTCTTCACGAGGGTTCTCCTGCTTGCTCTCTGGTGTGTTTGCTGATGTCGTGTCGGGGCGACAGGATTCGAACCTGCGGCCTCTCGGTCCCAAACCGAGCGCTCTACCAAGCTGAGCTACGCCCCGGACTTCATTGCACTGAGGCCTGCTGGCCCGAGGTCAGATTGGCGGATGACGCTGGTCAGTTCCGAAAATAAGCCTCGGCAAGCCTACCGCACTGTTCGGTGCCCGCCGGGTGTCGATTCGCACGACCGGTCCAGCGGATGCGTTAGGCTTGCTACCGCACGATTGGCCTTCCGGCCGACAGCCACGGGGATGTAGCTCAATGGTAGAGCCTCAGTTTTCCAAACTGATGGCGCGGGTTCGATTCCCGTCATCCCCTCC
>JAYTEZ010000147.1:0-3177 GCA_043734805.1 Microbacteriaceae bacterium | reverse complement strand
CCGCGCGCCGGCAGCATCGGCCAGCCAATCTGGGGAGTCGACGTCGAGATCGCGAGGGCGGATGTCGACGACGAAATCGAGTTGCTTCCGATCGACGAGCTGGGCGAGATCGTCATCCGTGGACACAATCTCATGAAGGGTTACCTCAACCTGCCGGAGGAGTCGGCGAAGGCCGTCGTCGATGGATGGTTCCGCACGGGCGACCTCGGCACGAAGGACGCCGATGGCTACCTCTGGATCGTCGACCGCAAGAAGGACATGATCCTGCGCAACGGCTACAACGTGTACCCGCGCGAGGTCGAAGAGGTGTTGACCGCGCATCCGTCGGTGTCGAGCGCCGCCGTCTTCGGGGTTGCGCATGAGACCCACGGCCAGGAGATCATGGCCTGCGTCGTGCTCGTTCCGGGGTCGGATCTTGACGGCGTGACGCTCATTGGCTTTGCGCAGGAAAAACTCGCCGCCTATAAATACCCGCGTCGAGTTGAAATCGTGGAGGGGCTGCCGCTCGGTCCAAGCGGCAAGGTGCTCAAGCGCGAACTCGTCGCGCAGTACGAGATCGTTGCGAGTTAGGATAGGGTTACCTAACCGACGTATCGTCGCCATGACCAGAGGATCCCTCCCCATGACCACACGCAAAAAATGGACCATCACCGTCGCGCTCGGCGTCGTGGCAGCCCTTGCCGTGAGCGGATGCGCAGCGGGGGACGCTGCGCCGACGACGTCATCGGCTGCGGGGAAACCGGCAGGCGAGATCACGGTCTACAACGCCCAGCACGAGAGCCTCACTCAGGCCTGGGTCGATGAGTTCACGAAGGAGACCGGCGTGAGGGTCATCCTCCGCAATGGTGACGACCCGGAACTCGGCAACCAACTTGTGCAGGAGGGGAGCGCGTCTCCCGCCGATGTCTTCCTCACCGAGAATTCCCCGGCGATGAGCCTCGTCGACAACGCCAAACTGTTGGCACCGGTGCATGCGGCGACGCTCGCCCAGGTGCCGACGGCGTATCGTCCGTCGTCCGGCCGGTGGACCGGCATCGCGGCGCGCTCGACCGTCTTCGCGTACAACCCGTCCCTTCTGTCGGAGGCGCAGCTGCCGAAATCGCTGCTCGACCTCGCCGATTCGAGCTGGAAGGGCCGCTGGGCTGCGTCGCCCTCCGGTGCCGACTTCCAGGCCATCGTGAGCGCGCTGCTCTCGCAGAAGGGAAAGGCGGCAACCGCCGCCTGGCTGGCCTCGATGAAAGAGAATGTCACCGACTATAAGGGCAACAGCACGGTGATGAAAGCCGTCAATGCCGGAGAGATTCCCGCCGGCGTCATCTTCCACTACTACTGGTACGGGGATCAGGCCGGCACCGGAGAGAACAGCAAGAACACCAAGCTGCACTACTTCAAGAACCAGGATCCCGGCGCCTTCGTCAGCGTCTCTGGCGGCGGCGTGCTGAAGACGGCGAAGAACCCGGTGGCAGCCCAGGCCTTCCTCGCGTTCGTCACCGGAAAGGTCGGCCAAGGAATCCTCACAACGGGGACGTCGTTTGAATACCCGGTAGCCAGCGGTGTTGGCGCAAATCCGGCCCTCGTGCCGCTCGCCGATCTCAATGCCCCGGTGATCGATCCGTCCACGCTGAACAGCAGGCAGGTGACCGACCTCATGACTCAGGCCGGCCTTCTCTAGGCTTCGTCGGTGACGTCGCTTCGCCGCCGATCCCCGGCGGCCATCATTGTGATGGCCGCCGGGGTGTCGCTGCTTGGCCTCGTTCCTCTGCTCTATGTGATCGTCTCGGCAGCACTGACCGGCTGGTCAACGCTGTCCGCACTCGTGTTTCGGCCGAGAGTCGGCGAGTTGCTCGCCAACACCGTCGGCATCGTCGTCATCACCGTGCCCCTCGCCGCGGCGCTGGGGATCACCGCAGCCTGGCTCGTCGAGCGGGCGAGCATCCCTGGTTCGCGCATTTTCGCACTGCTGCTCGCCGCACCGCTCGCCATCCCGGCCTTTGTGAACAGCTACGGCTGGGTGAGCGTCGTCCCCTCGCTGAACGGACTCTGGTCGGGTGTGCTCGTCGCTGGGCTTTCCTACTTTCCTTTCGTATACCTGCCCTGCGCGGCAGCGTTGCGTCGTCTCGACCCCGCGGTGGAGGACGCCGCTGGGTCGCTCGGCGTCAGTCCGTTCGGTGTTTTCCTGCGCGTCCTACTTCCGCAGCTTCGCCTGCCGATCCTTGGCGGTGCGCTCCTCATCGGCCTCCATCTCCTCGCCGAATATGGCGCCTTCGCCATGATCCGATTCGACACCTTCACGACGGCGATCGTTGACCAGTATCGGTCGACATTCAATGGTCCGGCGGCGACCGCGCTCGCCGGCATCCTCGTGCTCTGTTGCCTGTTCCTGCTGGTCGGCGAATCGGGAGCGCGCGGCAAATCCCACTACGCGAGGATCGGATCGGGATCAGCCAGACCAGCCGTCCGTCGCTCGCTGAAAGGTCTCACTCCGCTGGCGTATCTGTTCCTCGTCGGCATTGTCGTCCTGTCTGTCGGCGTGCCCTTCGCGAGCGTCGGCCGCTGGCTCGCCGACGGCGGTCTCACGCTCTGGACGGACCGGTTTCTTGTGACCTCACTCCTGCAGACGATCTCGTATGCGCTCGTCGGTGCCGTGATCACCTGCCTGCTTGCATTCCCCATCGCATTTCTCGCCGTGCGCTTTCCCGGCCGGGTTGTGCGCGCACTCGAGTCGGTCAACTACGTGACGAGTTCACTGCCCGGGCTCGTGACAGCTCTGGCCTTCGTGACCGTCGCCATCCGTTTCCTCCCGCCTGTGTACCAGACCGCCGCACTCGTTGTCGCCGCGTACGCCCTCATGTTCCTGCCCCGCGCGATCGTCAACCTCCGGGCCGGACTCGCGCAGGTTCCCCCGGGCCTTGAGGAAGCCGCGCGGTCGCTGGGCCGGCATCCATTTCTCGCTTTCTCGACGGTGACCATGCGTTTCGTCGTTCCCTCGGCACTCTCCGGTGCCGCCCTCGTCTTTCTCGGCATTGCCACCGAACTGACCGCCACTCTCCTTCTCGCCCCGAACGGGACGCGCACCCTTGCGATCCAGTTCTGGTCGAAGGTCAACGACATCGATTACGTCGGCGCCGCTCCCTACGCGCTGCTGATGATTGTGCTCTCGCTGCCGGTGACCTACCT
>JAYTEZ010000146.1:0-4646 GCA_043734805.1 Microbacteriaceae bacterium | reverse complement strand
CGCGTAATCCGCAATACACGAGACGTTTTGGTTCCTCGACATGGGGTACAAAAAGTAGAGGCCTGCCCGCGCGTGATGGCGCGTGGCAGGCCCCTACCGGGTGCTCAGGTCAGCTGGCGACCGCGATGAGCCCGAGTTCCGCGGGGTTTGCCAGCAGCGGATGCCGCGGCACGACGCGCACGTTGTAGCCAAAGCTCCCCGCTCGCGACAGGGTGATCGTGCCGACGAACTGGGTGGGGTCGCTGGAGCCGGACGTCGCGACGAGTTCCGCGCGCTCCGCGTTTTCGAGCCGGTCGCCCTCGCGAGCGCGACCGTAGACGACCTCGACCGCAACGTCGCTCGGGGTCAGACCGCCGAGGTTCACGTGGGCTCGAACGTGCAGCTCGTCGCCAACCTGCGGCACGGCATCCACTCCGCCGGACTCGACATGGGCAACAGAGACGTGCGGCCAGGCCGCGATCACCCGAGCTTTCCACTCGGCGAGCGCGCGGGCGGGCGCATAGGAGTCTGCCGAAATCGCTCTCTCCGCCGCAGCGGCCGGAAGATAGAGTCGCTCGACATACTCGCGAACCATCCGGTCGGCAGAGAGCTCCGGCGACAGGGTTGACAGCGTATGGCGGATCGACTGCACCCACCGGGTCGGAATGCCGTCGGCGTTGCGGTCGTAGAAGCGCGGTGCGATCTGGTGCTCGATGAGGTCGTACATCGAGTCGGCCTCGAGCTTGTCGCGCTCCGCGGAGTCCCCGGCGGCATCGGCGCTCGGAATCGCCCAGCCGTTTTCCTCGTCGTAGAACTCTGCCCACCATCCATCCAGGATCGACAGGTTGAGCGAGCCATTGAGCGCGGCCTTCATTCCGGATGTCCCACAGGCTTCGAGCGGGCGCAACGGGTTGTTCAGCCAGATGTCGGTCCCTGGGTACAGCGACTGGGCCATGGCGATGTCGTAGTTCGGCAGGAACACCATATGTTTGCGGATCTCCGGGCTCTGAGAGAACTCGACCAGTTTTTGGATGAGGCGCTTGCCCTCGTCGTCTGCCGGGTGCGACTTGCCGGCAATGACGATCTGCACCGGATGCTCCGCGGAGAGCAGGATGGAGCGCAGACGCTCGGGGTCGTGCAGCATCAGGGTAAGTCGCTTGTAGGTGGGGACGCGGCGGGCGAAGCCGATCGTCAGCACATCTGGATCGAGAAGCCCGGAGAACCAGGCAGGGTCGCCGACGCCCGGGTTCTGCTCTGCCCATGCCGCGGACACCCGTAGGCGGGCATCCGCAACCAGCTGCGCACGCATGCTGTTGCGAATATTCCACAGGTCGGCGTCGCTCACGGCGGATGACGCCCAGTCGGCCGTGGTGGTGTCGGAGGTTCCGAGCTTGTCCATGGCAAGCGCGACGAGCGACGGGTCCGTCCAGGTCGGGGCGTGAACCCCGTTGGTCACGGAGGTGATGGGAACGTCCTCGGTGTCGAAGCCCGGCCACAGCGCGCCGAACATGCCGCGACTAACTTCGCCGTGCAGCTTCGAGACGCCGTTCGCGCGCTGGCCGAGGCGCAGCCCCATGACCGCCATGTTGAACGTGTCGGGCGTTCCGCCCTCATAGTTCTCGGCGCCCAGCCTGAGCACGTCTTCCACCTCGACGCCCGGCAGCAGGTCGGTCGAAAAGTACTGGCGTACGAGGGCGGCATCGAATCGGTCGATTCCCGCCGGCACGGGAGTGTGGGTGGTGAAGACGGTTCCGGCACGAACGACCTGCAGCGCCTCGGTGAACGTCAGCCCATCCCCGATGAGGTCGCTGATTCGCTCGAGGCCGAGGAATCCGGCGTGGCCCTCGTTGGTGTGGAAAACCTCGGGCGAATCAGCGTCGGCCAGCTCGGTGAGGAGCTTGATGGCACGGACTCCGCCGATTCCGAGCAGCAGCTCCTGCAGCAGGCGATGCTCACTGCCGCCACCGTAGAGCCGATCGGTGACCGAGCGCAGGGCATCCTCATTCTCCGGGATGTCGGTGTCGAGCAGCAGGAGCCGGATGCGACCGACAGCGACCTGCCAGATTCGCGCGTAGAGCGCGCCGCCGCCGGGCAGCGCCAGGGCAACCTGGGCTGCGCTGCCGTCGGGGTGCCGCAGCACGGACAGCGGCAGGCCGTCGGGGTCGAGAACGGGGTAGGACTCCTGCTGCCAGCCGTCCGGCGAGATCGACTGGGCGAAGTAGCCGGAACGGTAGAACAGGCCGACGCCGATGATGGGAACTCCGAGATCGGAGGCGCTCTTCAGGTGGTCACCGGCGAGGATGCCAAGCCCGCCCGAATATTGCGGAAGGGCTGCGGCAATACCGAACTCCGGCGAAAAGTAGCCGATCGCCCTCGGCCCCGTCGCCGGGCAGCTTTTCTGATACCAGCGCGGTTCGGTGATATAGGTGTGCAGGTCTTCGAGAAGAGCCTCCGCACGCGCGACGAATTCCGGGTCAGAGGCGAGCTCCCGCAGTCGAGCCGGGTCGATTCCCCCGAGGACACCGATCGGATCGTGGCCGCTGGCCTCCCAGAGTTCGGGCGAAATATCCTGGAACAACCGTCGGGTCGGCAGGTGCCAGAACCATCGAAGGTTGGTCGCCAGCTCCTCGAGACAAGCGAGGTCATCGGGCAGAACGGTGCGTACGGTAAAACGTCGGATAGCTTTCACCGTTCCACCCTAGGTGAGCAACGTCACAGTCCGATCACAGCGTCGGGTCGACGAAGGATCGATCGTAACCCCGACCTCACCAGCCCGGGGGGAAGAGTTTCTGACCGTAAGACGCTACGGTCGGAGTGTGGAAATGGCATACGAACCCAAAATGGGGCGCATCCCGATCAGGGAGCTCGCACCGCAGCAGCCGGAGAACCAATGGCCGGCGAAGGCCTTCGTCGGTGAGGTCGTTCCTTTCCAGGCGACCGTCTTCAAGGAGGGGCACGACGTCCTCGGCGTCGATTTGCTCCTCACCTCCCCCGATGGCGTGCAGGCGAAGCACCGGATGCACGAGGTCGGAGAAGGCCTCGACCGCTGGCAGGTCGACGTGCTGCTGGATGCGCAAGGCTCATGGATCTACAGCGTGCAGGCCTGGAACGACGACTGGGCAACCTGGCTTCACAACGCCCTGATTAAGATCCCGGCCGGCGTCGACGTGCAGCTCATGCTCACCATGGGTGCGCAGCTGCTGGCTTTCGCAGCCAGCGCCGAGGCCGACAGCAAGGTGCTCAAGAGTGCCGCGAAGGGCATCGCGCGAAAGAGCCTCGCGCCGGCCGCCCGCCTTCAGGCCGCCACCGACCCCCGCGTGACCGTCGAGATCGAAAAACATCCCCTCGCGAGCCTGGTCACCCTGAGTGCCCCGCTCGAGATTCGGGTCGAACGCACCCGCGCCGGAGTCGGCAACTGGTACGAGTTTTTCCCTCGGTCGGAAGGCGCGAAGAAGAGCAGGACCGGTGCCTGGACGAGCGGAAACTTCCGCACGGCAGCCCGACGGCTGCCGGAGGTGGCGAAGATGGGCTTCGACGTCATCTACCTGCCGCCCATCCATCCCATCGGGTCAAGTTTTCGCAAGGGGCCGAACAACACGCTGAACGCCGGGCCGAAAGACCCGGGATCCCCGTGGGCGATCGGCTCGAAGGACGGCGGACACGACGCCATCCATCCAGACCTGGGAACGGTCGCCGATTTTAAAAGCTTCATCGAAACCGCGAAGAACAACGGCCTCGAAGTGGCGATCGACCTTGCACTCCAGTGTTCGCCCGATCACCCGTGGGTCACCGCGCATCCCGAGTGGTTCACGAGCCTTCCCGATGGGTCGATCGCCTTCGCTGAAAATCCTCCGAAGAAGTACCAGGACATCTATCCCATCAACTTCGACAATGATCCCATCGGGCTCCGCGAAGAAGTTCTGCGCATCGTCAGGTACTGGATCGGCCTCGGCGTCAACATTTTCCGGGTCGACAATCCGCACACCAAACCACTCAGGTTCTGGGAATGGCTGCTGCATCAGGTGAATACTGAGTTTCCGGATGTGGTGTTCCTGGCCGAGGCGTTCACTCGCCCAGCGATGCTCTGCTCGCTCGCCCAGGTCGGGTTTCAGCAGTCGTACAGTTACTTCACCTGGCGCAACACCAAGGAGGAGCTCGAGGAGTTTCTCACCGGGATTTCGCACGAACACGCCGCGTATTTGCGCCCCAACCTGTTTGTCAACACCCCGGATATCCTCACCGAGTACCTGCAATTCGGCGGGCCGGCCGCGTACAAGATCCGTGCGGCCATCGCGGCGACCGGCGCCCCGAGCTGGGGTGTCTACGCGGGCTACGAACTGTTTGAAAACGTCGCGCGACCGGGTTCTGAAGAAAATATCGACAACGAAAAATACGAGTACAAGGCCCGGGATTTCGCGGCTGCCGAGAAGGCCGGTCGCTCGCTCGCTCCCTACCTGACGCAACTCAACAAGATCCGGGCCGAGCATCCGGCGCTTCGCCAGTTGCGCAATCTCGACGTGCACTGGAGCGACGACGATTCGATTCTCGTCTACAGCAAATACCTCGACGGCAGGTACACCCGGTCCGGCCGTGGAGATGCGATCATCGTCATCGCGAATCTCGACCCGCATTCGGTCCGAGAAACGACCGTACACCTCGATCCGACC
>JAYTEZ010000145.1:0-4547 GCA_043734805.1 Microbacteriaceae bacterium | reverse complement strand
TTCGCGAGGTAGACGGTGGCCATGCCGCCGCGAGCGATGCGTGAGCGCACCTGGTATCGGCCGTCGATGAGGCGTCCGATCAGTGGGTCAGTGCTGTTGGTGCTCACCGGTCGAGTCTAAAGTTGGTCGGCCACAGCATCCCGCTAAAACACCGTGAACCCTGTCTTTAACTCAGCGCCGTTGACCGCACGCGGTCGTTGATCGACGCGGTTATCTCAGTGCTGCGAGCCAGGCGCGGGCCGAGGTCTCCCACTTGGCGTACGCGAGGGGGAAGGCGGAGAGCTGGACTGCCTGGGCGGACTGCGTGACCGACTTCGACTGCCAGCCGTCGATTTCGAGAAGGCCGCGAGTGTTCCCAAGGTTGGGGTTGCTCGGGCCGCCGAAGAACAGCTTCGCGGCGTAGGTCGGGTCGAGAATGCGTGCCGGTGTTCCCCATCCGGCGCTCGGGCGCTGTTGGAAGAGGCCGAGCGAATCGCGATCACCATAGTTCAAGTTGCGCATTCCGGATTCCTGCGCGGCGGCGGCCAGCGCGATGACGAGTCCGTAGTCGGATATGTGGAGCGAACGGCCCACCATGATGATGATTTTTGCGTTGGTCGCCATTTCGCGGGTGAGCGCGATCACGGTGTCGTTGGATGGGACGGCGACGGTTGCTTTCCTCGGGATCACCAGGGCTCGGCCCGTGTAGATAATGCTCGACCAGCCGAGCCCGTTCGCGGTGAGGACCGCCTGCGCGGATATGCCGAACTTCGCGGCGATCGAGCTGATGGTGTCGCCGATCGCGATGACGTAGCTGACCTCGGCGGGAGTGGGCGTTTCGACGATGGCAGTCTCGACCGCCGGTGTCAGAGATGCGACCGACGAAGCGCCGGGGATCGCGACGGTCTGCCCCGGATAAATGATGCTCGCCCAGCCGAGGCCGTTCGCGCTGAGCAGGGTCTGTGTCGAGAGGCGGAACCGGGCGGCGATCCCACCGATCGTGTCGCCCGTCTGGATCGTGTACCTGGTTGTCGCCGCAATGGTCGGTGCCGCTACGACCGGGACGGCCTTTCCGCTGGTGAGCCTCAGCACCTGGCCGGGAAAAATGACCGACTTCCAGCCGAGGCCGTTGAGGGCGAGCACGGATGCCGTTGCGAGCCCGTGACGACCGGCGATACCGCTGATCGTGTCGCCGGCTGCCACCAGGTAGGTCGCGGGAGCGTACGCCACAACGTCCATGGCACCTGCCGAGACGACGGTGGCGACGGGATTCGTGGCGGCCCTCGTGGCGGCGAGGAACGCGTCGCGAATGCTCTTGCCCAGCTCAGACGGGATGGACTTCGGCTTGTCAGCGCGACCGGTGTCGACCGACTGGATGGGCCCGGTGACGTTCATGCTCATCGCCATCGACCCGACCAGAACTATCGGCAGCGTGTTGAACAGGTTCCTGGTGAGCCGACTGCGGTCTTTGGGCGCCACGTGTCTGGCCCCCTGCTCGGAAGTGCTTGTCATCGTGTACCCCGTCCATCTCCCCGGCCCCGAGAAGGCGTCAAAACCCTTCACTGAACGCTGGCACAGATGTTACTCTGTGTCAATTACCGTGACCGCTGTGATTATAGTTAACCTGTTGGAAACAATTCTCCCGATTTTTGCTCCAGCCCGCAGTTCTGGCAGCATTGGCTTGTGACTACTGCTCCAGAAATTCGCTGGCTCTCCATTCCCGATCTTGTCGAGGTCCTCGGAATCGGCGTCGGCAAGGTGCGCCGACTCATCGAGGATCACAGCCTGCTGGCGACAAAGGTCGACGGTGCCTGGAGGGTTCCCGAGTCCTTTATCCGAGATGGGGAACCGCTCGGAGAGCTCCGCGGAACGCTGTTGGTATTGCACGACAGCGGCTACAGCGACGACGAGGCCATGCACTGGCTCCTCACCGAGGAGGCAAGCCTCGGCACCGCTCCGATCGACGCGCTGCGTGCTGGCCGGAAGGCCGAAGTGCGCCGCGTGGCACAGGCGCTCGGGTTCTGAACGGTTCCGATCCCGGTCGGCGATTCGCTTAGGCGGAGCGCCTGATCACCGTGTCCGCGAGCTGAACCAACTGGTGTCTCGCGGTAGCGCTGATCGGGGCATCCGAAATCGCGGCGATCGCGAGCTTGACGTTGTGATCGATGATTCGCTCGACCTGCTCGACCGCTCCACTGTCGCGAATCGACGCCTGCAGCATGGATACCTGCTGGCCGGTGAGTTCGCTGTCGCCGAGCAGCTCGTCGAGCAGGCTCACGGCGTTCGCGGGAAGCTTCGCGCGGGCTAGTGCGATCAGCACCGTGCGTTTTCCTTCGCGCAGGTCATCTCCGGACGGCTTCCCCGTCGTCTCCGGGTTGCCGAAAACTCCGAGCAGGTCATCCCTGAGCTGGTAGGCGATACCGAGCGGAAGCCCGAAGTGGCGAAGAGCCGAAACCTGCGCCAGGCTGCCGCCACCGAGAGCCGCCCCGATTGCGAGTGGCGCTTCGATGCTGTATTTCGCGGATTTGTAGACAATCACCCGGTGCGCCCTGCTGAGCCGTTCGGACTCCGGATGACTGCTCCAGGAGTGCTCCTCGAGGATGTCGAGGTACTGCCCGACGGCGACCTCGGTGCGCATCCGGTTGAACTCCAGTCGCGCGGCCGCGCGGGCGTCGACACTGGCGAGGGATCGAAGTCCGGAATCGAACAGCTCGTCGCTCCAGCCAAGCAGCAGGTCACCGAGGAGCAGTGCGGCCGACTGGCCGAAGCCCGGTGCGCTGCCCGTCCAGCGGCTGTCGTTGTGCAGGGACTCGAAACGCTTATGGGTGGCCGGCAGGCCGCGCCGCGTGTCCGAGTTGTCCATGATGTCATCGTGGACGAGGGCGGCGGCGTGGAAGAGTTCGAGTGCACTCGCGGCGAGAATGACCGAGCGCAGGTCGCGCGATGACGAGTCATCCGGTAACAGATCGAAGTCGGCTGTGTGCCCGCTTACTGCGTGCCAGCCCCAGTAGCAGAAGAGGGCGCGAAACCGCTTCCCTCCGCGGAGAAGATCACGGGAGTAGTCGATGAAGGGCGTGAGTTCGGATCCGATGGAGGTCAGGAGAGGCGCCTGGTCATCCAGGAATGCGTCGACGGCCATTTGGACCAGATCAACTAACCGCGTACTCTCAGCCACGGTTATAGCCTAGCCACGCGGGGGCACATACAATTAGGAGTTAGCATGCGTAGGTCTCGAGCCTGAAGGGAGTCATCGTGCCACTATCGGAACATGAGCAACATCTCCTGGAAGAGATGGAGCGCGGTCTCTATCACAACGATTCCGACTTCGTCTCGACGGTCGGACCGCATCGGGGCCGTCCAAGCTACCGCACGATCGTGATCGGCGCACTGATCGGAATTCTGGGCGTCGCGGTCATCGTCACCGGGGTAGTGCTGCACCAGCCGATCGTCGGTGTTGCCGGTTTCGTGGTCATGTTCGGCGGTGTGCTGGTGGCGATTTCAGTTCCCAAAAGGGTCGAAGATGCTGAGGCACCGAAGGGCGGCAGCGGCAACCGGGCGGGCTTCATGGATCGCATGAACGAACGCTGGGACCGGCGTCAGGACAATCGAGACGAATAGTCGTTCAGCGAACTAAGGGTCGACCGGTGGGTCGGCCCCTTTTTTTGCCCGAAAATGGGAACGATCACTTCTTTTCCCTCCACTCACCAGATACCCGTAATCTCGGTGCTAGATCGACACGCCGAGAGAAGCGCGGCGTGCTTTTTGTTGTTTTGTGGTGCAGAGTGGAGTAAAGTGGAGCGTACCTGAATCCGGGCCGGAGAACGAGGGGGTGGCCGATGTTTCTTGGTACCTACGCCCCGAAGCTCGATGACAAGGGCCGCATCATCCTGCCCGCCAAGTTTTGGTCAGAGCTCGAGTCGGGCATCGTCATCACTCGCGGCCAGGAACGCTGCCTCTACGTGTTCAGCACCCGCGAGTTCGAGGAGTTGCACGACCGAATCCGACAGGCGCCAGTCACCAGCAAGCAGGCTCGCGACTACCTGCGCCTCTTTCTCTCCGGAGCCAACGCCGAGGTGCCGGACACTCAGCACAGGGTCACCATCCCCGCAGGCCTCCGTGCGTACGCGGGCCTCGGGCGCGAACTCACCGTGATCGGCGCCGGCAACCGCGCCGAGATCTGGGACACCGCCGCGTGGGAGACCTACTACGCGGCTCAGGAGAGTGCATTCGCCGACACGACCGAGGAGGTGATTCCCGGGCTCTTCTAGCGCCTTGCTTCTGACTCCCAGCCGTTCATACGCCCTGCCGCACTTCCCCGGTGGCAGGTCGGATACGGATGGGGATCAGGGGCAAGGAGCCTGACCTCCGGTCACCATGGTCGACAAACAAATCCACACCCCCGTCATGCTCGAGCGGTCAGTCGAGTTGCTGAGCCCGTCGCTGACGCGACCGGGTGCCGTGCTGGTCGACGCAACCCTCGGCATGGCTGGTCACGCCGAGGCGTTCCTCGAGCGCTTTCCGCTTCTCACGCTCGTCGGTCTCGATCGCGACACGGAGGCACTGGCGAT